>JAFZZV010000145.1 GCA_017828855.1 Oscillospiraceae bacterium
ATGATCGTCTGAGGGATAGAGGACTTTGGAGATGATCTGAGCCTTGTTACTCTCGTACATCGCGCTCTCATAGTCTCCCCTGGCGAAAGCAGCCATGTCAAAGCTGTGCGGGTTGCTCGCGCTCCATAGGACCAGTCTGTTTACAGTGTCTGTGCCGTAACCGGAGATATAGAGGTCGTAAGGTATCGCCTGGACAGAGTCATATCCGGAGTTCACTACCTTGAAGTGGCCGTTGTCGAACCATTCATGCACTTCTCCGCCGAATCTGACCTCGACTGCATCCTCCTCGCGCTTTCTGAGCCAGACGTCGCCGTCAGCAAGCCAGTTGTCGGGGAATTCGACCTGCCAGCCGTCAATGATCCGCTGACGGAAAATGCCGAACTCATAGAGGATGGAGAAGCCGGTCACGGGCTGGTCCATCGTCGTGGCGGCATCCATATAGCAGGATGCAAGACGGCCGAGTCCGCCGTTGCCGAGACCTGCGTCATGTTCGCAGGCAACGACGTCGTCCAGATCGAGATTGTGCTTTTTGAGTATCTCTCTTGCGTCCTCCACGAGGCCGAAGTTGTAAAGGTTGTTGTAAAGGGAAGTCCCGACCAGGAATTCCATGGACAGATAGAAAGCCTGTTTCTTCTGTTCTTTGGCCACTTTTTCCCTGAAGGCCTGGTTTCTCTGGTCCATTCCCTCTCTTAGAGCTGTCGCCAGCACGCGGTACGCCTGCTTGGGAGCGACCTCGTCCAGCGTGCATCCGCACAGATGCATGCATATGTCTTCAAGAACTTTTTCGTGTTTAGGTGAATACACTTCGTTACTCCTATTGATTCAGAATATTAGAACACTGCAGAGAATTATAACATAGTCGGTTATTCCCGAAAATAACAAAACGTAACATAAAGAAGCATTATAGCGCAGAAAAAAGCAGTCCTATGACGGGTAATTTTGAGCACTTTTTTGACATTCAGATAAGAAATAAAGAAGAAATACCGTGTCGCCGCGGCCCGCTGACAGCAACCTGGCGCGCTGGGATCAGAAAAATCGTGCGCGGAAAGACAATAGGAGACCTATTTCGCACAATTCGTCCATTGTTCACATTTATTTTATTGTTTTCACTGGTAAAAGTGTGTTTACATATATGGTATAATCCAAGCAATGAAAGCATAAGGCTGTGGCCTTATCCAATATTTATGCAAAAAAAGGAGAAACAATATGGGTCTTATTAGTGCTGCATTGAGTGCTGCGACTTCCACGCTCTCCCAGCAGTGGAAAGAGTATTTCTACTGTGATGCCATGCCTTATGACGTCCTTGCCGTACAGGGCAAAAAGCGCCAGTCAGGCATCTCCAGTAACAGGGATGACAATATCATTTCCAGCGGCTCCGTCATCGCAGTAGCTGACGGACAGTGCATGCTCATCGTGGATCAGGGTAAGGTAGTTGAATTCTGTGCGGAACCCGGCGAGTTCATTTACGACAGTTCCACTGAGCCTTCATTCTTCGGAGGTGGAAGCTTTGGCGACAACGTAAAGGAGATGTTCCTTCATATGGGTCAGTCCTTCACGTTCGGCGGCGAGACCCCCAAGGATCAGCGTGTCTACTACATCAACACCAAGGAGATCATCGGCAACAAGTACGGTACTCCCGCCAAGGTGCCTTTCCTTGTGATCGATCCCAACATCAACCTCAGGATGAACGTCAATGTCAGCTGCTTCGGTGAGTACAGCTACAAGATCACGAACCCTGTACTGTTCTACACGAACGTATGCAACAACTTCAGCGGAACGTTCACACGCGACAAGATCGACGGCCAGCTCAAGAGCGAGCTCCTGAGCGCACTGCAGCCTGCTTTCGCAAAGGTATCCGCTCAGGGTATCGAGTACAGTCAGCTTCCCGGATTCACCACACAGTTCGGTGATGCTCTCAAGACTGAACTCTCCCAGAAGTGGGGCGAGTATCGAGGAATAGAGCTAGTGAACATCGGAGTTTCCAGCATCAAGGCTGATGAGGCTGACGAGGCTATGATCAAGGAGCTCCAGCGCAATGCTGTGTTCAAGGACCCTTCCATGGCAGCGGCACAGTGGGTCGGCGCAACTTCCAACGCCATTCAGGACGCGGCCAAGAACGAAGGCGGCGCAACAGTCGGATTCATGGGTTACAACATGGTCAATCAGGCTGCCGGGGTGAACCCCACTGCTCTTTACAACATGGGCACAGCGCCTGCACAGCCTGCCGGATGGAAATGCACAAAGTGCGGTACGCTGAATCAGGGCAAGTTCTGCACCAACTGCGGAACTGCAAAGCCTGAGGATGCGCCTCAGTACAAGTGCAACAACTGCGGATGGGTTCCTTCCGATCCCAACAATCTCCCCAAATTCTGCCCCAACTGCGGCGATCCCTTCAACGAAGAGGATATCGTGAGATAATCGATTAAACGGACGCTGCCCTGTCCTTCGGGGCAGGGCAGCTGATCATTCGGTAAGGAGGACCGTAATGGGTCTTTTTGACAAGAAATACTGCAGCATCTGCGGCGAGAAGATCGGTCTCCTCGGCAACAGGAAACTGGAGGACGGGAATCTGTGCAAGAACTGCGCAGCCAAACTGTCACACTGGTTCTCCGAGAGGAGAAGTTCCACAGTGGAGCAGATCAGGCAGCAGCTCGAATACCGCGAGGCCAATAAGGAAAAGGTGGCGGCTTTCCATACCACCAGGACTCTCGGAGATAAATACAAAGTCCTTCTGGACGAGGATGCAAGAAAGTTCATCGTGACCTCTTCAAACAGCCTTCAGAACGCCAACCCCGATGTACTTGATTTTGCGGATGTGACCGGCTGCACCAGCAGGGTCAACGAGAGCAAGACCGAGATCATGAGGGAGATGCCGGACGGAAAGAAAGAGAGCTATATCCCCAAGCGCTATAAATACGACTATGACTTCTACGTGACTGTTAATGTGAACAACCCGTATTTCAACGAGATGGAATTCCAGATCAATGACAGGCTCGTGGATGACAAGGACAGCCCTGAATACAGTTCCTATCAGGAGATGTGCACCGAGATCAGAGACGTTCTGATGCAGGTAAGACAGGATGTCCGCAACAGCAGCGCTCCCCAAAAGCCTGTCGTCTGCCCGCACTGCGGAGCTACGACGACACCTACTGCTAACGGAACATGTGAATTCTGCGGCGGTGCGCTCGACTGAACTGTAATACTTAAAGAGCCGTGGCAGAGAGTATTGAATACCTCTGCCACTTTTTAAGCCGAAAGGAAGATCACGCTCATATGCCAACTCAGGTAACAAACTATCAGTGCCCATCTTGCGGAGGACCGCTTAGGTTCTCCAGCGAGAAGCAGACTCTGCTCTGTGAATACTGCGGCTCTGAGTTCACGGCAAAGCAGGTGGAGGAATTCTACGCTGCCAAGGATGCTGCCGCGGCACAGGCGCTCAGCGAACTGGAACAGCAGCTCGAGACCAGGCCGGAGGAGATCCGGACGGAGTGGGAATACTCCGGCACAGAGTGGAGCGAGAATATGAGGGCTTACAGCTGTCCGTCCTGCGGTGCACAGATCATCTGTGACGAGAATACCGCAGCCACGAGCTGTCCCTACTGCGGAAATCCATCCATCGTCGCCGGGAACTTCAGCGGAGGGTTCAGACCGGACTATTGCATACCCTTCAAACTTGACAAGGACGCAGCCGTAAGGGCTCTGAAGAACTACTACAGAGGGAAGGCGTTCCTTCCGAGAGCCTTTACCGACAACAACCATATTGAAGAGATCAAGGGCGTTTATGTGCCTTTCTGGCTCTATGACGGCGATATGGATGCGGACGTGAGCTATTACGCGACAAGGAGCCGTTCGTGGACTGAAGGAGACTACAGAGTTACCCGCACGGATCACTATAAGCTCGTGAGAAACGGGAACGTCACTTACCAGCGCATCCCCGTAGACGGGTCATCCAAGATGCCGGACGAGCATATGGATGCCATAGAGCCGTTCGATTACAGCGAACTGAAGCCGTTCTCGACTGCATATATGCCCGGATACCTTGCGGACAAATATGATGTCGACGCAGGTCAGAGCCGTCCGAGAGCCGTAGGGAGAGCCGAGAGGAGTTCTCTCGCAGCAATGACAGCTACTACGGGAGGATATGAGTCCGTCTCAGTCGCGTCGAGCAGGTTCCGCCTGAACAACGGAAAAGTCAAATACGCATTCCTGCCGGTCTGGGTGCTGAGCACACGCTGGAACGGAGAGAATTACCTGTTCACCATGAACGGACAGACAGGTAAACTGGTAGGCAATCTTCCGGTCTCGAAATCCAAGTTTTTCGGAACCTTCATAGGGATCGCTGCCGCGATATTCGCGGTGGGATATGCGGTCCTGACATTCATGTAAGGAGGGAAGCGCCATGAAAAAGCTTGCGTGTTTTCTCCTTGTCCTTTCAGTGTTCATACTTCCTCTGACGGCGCTGAGCGCCGAGACGGAAGTGATGACGAACTACTGCGTCTATGACGTTTCCGATATCCTGACTGATGTGACATGGGATATCCTTGATGATGACGCCATGATGCTCAGCAAAGAATACAAATGCGGTGTGTATGCCGTGCTCGTCCCTGGGTTCGAGGATTATACCCACTATGACGATGATATGGCAAAGGCTGCAGCTGACATTATAGTCAGGAACACTCTCGGCTACGGCGCGGACCGAGATGCGGTCCTCCTGCTGATAGACACCGACAAGTGCAAATGCTCCATAGGAAGCAGCGGGCCGAGAGGAAGGTATATCTTCAACGACGATGCGATAGAGACATTTGATGCCGCCATCGCAGCCTCTGTTTCCAGCGGTGACCACGATACAGCGATCTCCTTATTCATTGCAGACTGCAAGAAGCTCTTTGAGTACGAGAAAGAAAACGGCGTTGCCTATCTATACAGCGGTACCGGTGTCACTTCCGGCAGCGACAAGAGCGGCAGCGAAATGATCACTTCCTGTGTCTATGACTATGCGGGCATACTCTCCGCAGAAGAGGCAGAGAAGCTGGAGAACAAAGCCAGGTATCTTTCTGAACTCTACGAGTTTGGAGTATATATCTACATAGTGGACGATTATTATGACGTTTACCCGTCAAGCGATGTTTTTTACGCATGCGAGCACGTATACGAGACTCAGGGATTCGGATACGGCTCATCCAACAGGGACGGCATCATGCTGTTCATGAGCATGGATGAGAGGGATTACGCGACTTACAGGACAGTAGGAAAAGGGTACTACGCATTCACTGATTACGGGCTGTATGAACTTGAGGAGTATTTCCTCGGTCCCTTCCGCAGCAACGACTGGTACGGAGGCTTCCAGAACTATCTCCAGTACTGCGACTATCTTCTGGACATGGCTGAGAAGGGAACTCCCGTTGACTATGTCCCGGGAGGGAACAACGACCCGACATACCCCGGAAACGGCGGCTCCACTAAGCTGACCGCTGAAGAGAAATGCATCATACTGGCGCCCGG
>JAFZZV010000146.1 GCA_017828855.1 Oscillospiraceae bacterium
AAACCACGCAAGCGTGTTCCCAGAGGCATTGGTTTGCCTGACCCTGATATCATGGCATCGTTCCCGTCCGAGTTCTATAAAAGGACCGCTCTAAACAAGTATCTCAAAGGCATTTCTAAATCGTGATCCAGAGATGTTTCCCTAAAAAGTCCTACAACAAGTTGACGCGGACTCTCCAGATCGCTTTGTTGCTGTTTCAAAGTGTTTCATATTATAATTGCTTAAGTGAAATTGATCATTTCTGCCTGTTTATTCTTGTGAAAAAGGAGATCTTATGGACCCCGACGGTTGGCGAATCGCCACACTGATTATCTCTTCCGTTATCTGCATTGCTGCATCTGTTCTGACAGGAGCCGATATCAGGGAGTCTTCCCAGGAAGACACCTCCAGGTACGGGCTCGGAGTGTCTGTCCGTGCTGTCACAGGCATACTGTTTGCCGTCATCCTGTCGTCACTTGCATCGATGCACTTTTTTTCGCTGTTCAGGAGGATCGTATCCTCCGACACAGCGGCTATGCTGCTGTCACTGTTGAGCTCTACGCTGTTCTTCTCCCTGTTTCTAATGACGCCCTTCTTTCTCGGGCAGGCAAGGAGCGACCGTCTGTTCCCTCTTCCGCCCGCATACAGGTATATCCTCCTGCTCTTTGCACCTCTCACACAGATCCTGATGCTTCCTTCAAGGCTGATGGTCCATGCGATCGGAGCGGAGAAAGAACTGACAGAGGTCACCGAGGAAGATGTGCTTGAACTCGTCGATACTGCAGAAGAGGATGTGATCGACAGCAGCCAGAAGGAGATGATAGGCAACATCATCGAACTGGACGATGTTGACTGCGGAGACATAGCTACTCACCGTACCGAGATCATCGGCGTCCCCATCGACTGCAGGATACGGGATGTGGTCGATACCGCTCTTGAAAGCGGTTTCAGCCGCCTCCCTGTATATGAGACCAGTCTTGATAACATCCTCGGCGTATGCCACGTCAAGGACCTGTTCCCTCTGTTGGCTGATGAAGACTCGCGGTCACTCAGAAAGGTGATCCGCCCTGTTCTTTATGTACCTGAAACATATAAAGCCTATGCTCTTCTGCGTGATTTCAGACAGAAAAAGATTCATCTTGCTGTCGTTGTGGATGAATACGGAGGGACAGCCGGTATAGCAACGATGGAAGATATCCTGGAAGCCATAGTCGGTGACATACAGGATGAATATGATAAAGAGGAATCCCTTCTTGAGAAGCAGCCTGACGGCAGCGTTATAAGCGACGGCTATGCTGAGATACTGGATGTATTCAGCGCCCTGGGGCTTGAGCCGCCAGAGGACGCCGACGAAGAATACGACACGATCGGCGGACTTGTCACCGATCTTCTCGGATATATCCCCGGAAGCGGCGCTAAGGACTCCTGTTCATACGGCGGGGCACTGTTTACTGTCCTGGAGGCTGACGGCAAGCGAGTGACGAGGATCCTTTCCAGTGTTCAGTTGCCCTCGGATAGGCCTGCCGCGACGGAATAGAATACACTGCAAAAGTTTAGGCCCTGCATCACAGCAGGGCCTCAGTTTTTCTTGTCTGTTTTTCTATTTTGACTTCAGGACTTCCTTGCCGGTAAACACCAACTCGAATCCGTCGGAAGTCTTTTCATACACTTCCTGGTCTCCTCTGAACTCAAGTATTCTGAGCATCTCATCATCAAGATCCTCAACCACATATCGGTCGATCCTCCTGATCGGCACAGTCATGCAGATAAGCATGGCCAGAAGGAAGGCTGCCGGCGCGATCAGTGTAAGGCTGGTCGGCGAGAACTTGAGTATGTTCTCCACTGACACGATGGTCATTCCCTCGGTATTATTGGCTGCCAGCAGTCCTTTCCAGTACCAGTAGACGATTATGAGGATAAAGAAAGGCAGGCATATAAAGGGAAGCCCTCCCTTCTGTGCACCGAAAGCCGCAAAAATGATCTCCAGCGAGAACATAAGCACCATGGACAGAAGTCCTACCATGAACAGCCCGATCTGACGGTTGAACCCTTCAAACAGACTGCCTCCTGCAAACCTTACGATCAGGCAGAAAATGACTGCCCCGAAGCAGTAAGTGCTCAAAGGCGCCCAGAATGCAAAGAGCGCTTTTGCCAGGCATGGTTTCCTGAGGTTCGCTCCGCATCTTGATGCCAGTTCCCATTTACCGGAAAGGATCTCATCGAATATGAACAGCTTAGGTCCGAACACCCTGCAAAGCATGATCACAGTAGATGCTGCGACCGTATAAAGATGTGCCGCACCTGCTGCAGTATCGAATGTAAACCGCGGAAATTTCGCCGAAACAGTCGGAGCGACTTTTGGAAGCACCAGTACAAAACAGCTGAGCACCGCGGCAAGAACTGCAGCCCATATCAACCTTACAGGCAGCGTAGCGCCTGAAGATCTTGCAGCACTCAGAAAAAAGCTTCCGAAGGACTGGCTTTTTTTCTTCATTTTCAAAACTCAGAAAGCGCAACGGAGATCCGCTGTTTTTTCGCCCTCTGCCCCTCCTCAATTAAACTATATCCGTGGGTCTGTCCCGACCCGTAATCACACTCTCGGTCTTGCCTTGAACACTTCCTTGTAAGCGATAGAAAATCCTTTGTCTCCGTTTCTGAGGTCTTCTACGGGAACTCCCGCTTCTTTCGCTGCTTCTATCGCTTCCTTTTCTCCGGCAGTACTGTTCTCTGCTCTTTGGAGCTCTACGATGTCCCTGTCTCTGACCACGACGAATCTCTCGTCAGCGGAAAGCCTTTCTTCCAGTTCTTCCGCATTATCTGAGTGGAACAGTACCAGAGCGTCACAGTTCTCATCGATGAACGAACGGTATGAACCGGAGAATACAGGGTTTCCGTAATGGATCGCCAGGACCCTGTTGGCTACCGATCTCATCAGCCTGGGAGAATGTCCCGCGACCAGAACGGTCTTTCCGGAATCCGCAAGGATCTTGAATGCCGCGCATGCTGCATTGACATCAACTTCCTCTATCTCAAACTGCGGGTCGTTAATGAGAACTACAGGAGTGTTGCTGAAGCTGACGGCGACAAGCAGAATGAGCATCCTCTGCGAGTAACTCAGTGACTCAAGTTCTGCATCGGCAAGATTGGTCATTCCAAGCTGCTCGAGCATCGGGAGCAGTTTTGCGTTCTTCTGTTCCGCTGATCCTCCGATAGTGCTCATGAGCCAGTCGATAGTGCTCATCTTCTTCTCGATAAGCCTGTCAGATCCGATGTAGATCATGTCGTTGTGCGTCAGTTTCCGGTTGCCGAGCATCACGGATCCTTCCGCAACCTCTTCCGGACATGCTATCGCTCTTACGAATGCATAGGCACAGAACGGCACGCTGCTGATGACAGCCGTGCATGCACCTGCCGGGAAATCAAGGGACACTTCCTTGAACGCCGGATAACTGCAGTCCACTTCATTGACATAGTATTTCGATGTCAGTTCGTTGACCTGCATCACCACTTCGCCGACCGGCGCAAGGTTGTTCTCACTGTAGAGCCATGCATTGTCTCTCAGCACTGCAGATGCAAGATCATCCACTGCCGTATCAAAATCAAACAGATCTTCTCCGGTTGTATCCGTTTCAACTACAGGCTCCTGCTCTTCGACATCACTGGCCTGGACGGTCGGGATCTCTATCACGGGAGCAGGTTCAGGCATCGGCTCCGGAATATCTATTGAAAAATCTTCAGCTGCCGGCTCAACGTTCTCGATCACTGATTCCGGTTCGCTGACTGCCGCTTTATCCACTTCCGGGAACAGAATATCTTCTGTTGCGGCAGTTCTTTCATCAAGATCAAAGAACAGAGGTCTTTCATCGATCTCGAAGGCCACAGGCTCAGCAGGGAAATCCTCAGAAACCGTTTCTTCCGGCACTGACGCTTCAGGCATTACCTGCTCGGTTTCGTCTTCGATCCGTGCAGTCTCCTCAGTATAGGATACGTCGGCGCTGGGTTCGACTGTCTCAAAACGAGGACTGAAATCCGCCATAAGGGCATCCAGTTTCTCTATTTCGGGGCTCTGCTCCGGAACGGTCGCAGTCTGCTCGAGCGCTTCCTGTTCTTCCCTTTCCTTCCTCGCATCAAGTACCGGGCTGAAATCCTCTATCTCATTGAGAGAGAATCCTTCGTCTGCAATATCATATGTGTTTTCCGCAACAACAGAATCTTCACGGAAATCTGTCAGATCCGGAAGCTCCTCCGTTACTGTGAATCCGCCTTCAAAAGCAGGAGTATCGCTCTCATACAAAGGAGCTGTCGTCTCGCTGATATCAGAAACTATCTCAAACGCCGTTTCTTCTGCGGGAACTGTATCCTGCTCCGGAAAATCTATACGGAATCCCTCATCTTCGGCAGGCGCCAATGAAGGGATCGTATCTTCCGCAACTTCTAACTGCTCATTTGTGTCCTCATACACAACAGCAGTATCAGCAACGGCTGGTTCCGTTTCAGCAGGCAGTCCGGTCTCGTCATAAGTGATGACAGGTTCTGTAACCGAAGGTTCGTTTATATAATCTTCTTCAAGTACAGGTTCTGCTTCCTCATATACAGGCTCTGCCTCTGCATGCTCCGCTTCCTGGAACACTGCAGCATCTTCGGAAGACTCCGCCGGTGCTGTCTCAGCTTGTTCCCAGGTATCCGGTTCAAATACCGGAGAAGATACTTCCTGCAATGAAGGTGCTTCTGTGACAAAAGCTGTCTCAGGGACGAACTCATCAACGCTCACGGGCTCAGTGAAGTCAGGAACGTCAAACTTCGTGCTGAACTGACCCAGAAGATCTGAAAATGAACTGTTATCCTCTCCCTCTTCTTCGCTTAAGAGATCGTCAAAAGAGTCGATCTTTTCGAAAGAAGGAAGATCGGCAACGAGATCATAATTGATCTCAATCGGTTCTTCTGCAGGAGTCTCTGAAACCGGTTCTTCTACGGTAGCCTCTGAAGCTGGTTCTTCTGCGGGAGCCTCTGAAGCCGGCTCCTCTGCAGAGACGTATGCTTCGGAATGGGTGTCCTCTTCTGCTGTTTCTTCCGGCAGCACTTCTTTTTCCGGTTCATCAAATACTTCAGAAACGGTCTGCGGTGCTGCTTCATAAGAAACAGCCGGTTCATCCGGAACCTCTGTCTTACTGTCGACAGAAGGCGTTTCGGACTCATCAGGTTCGCTTACATCAAACGAAACAGTGATCGGTACCGGTCCGCTCACAGCAGGGACCTCATCCGGGGCGAAGGAGAAATCGCTTGCTTCTGCCTTTGACTGTTCCTCTGACCTTACCGCTTCAAGGATCTCGTCAGTCCCGATCTCCGGAATGACATCCCTTTCGCGGTAGTCCGCGTTTACAGGCACACTGTCCGATGAGACCCTATCTTCACCGAACAGCTTGCCGAAAGGACTGGTTTCAGGAGTGCTGTCAGCTGTTTTTTGCGCAACCTCAGATTCGGGCGCAGCAGCTTGTTCAGCTCCGCTCCCGACACCCTGTGTCATAAGGAGCTTGCGCTGCTCCTCTATCTGCTGAAGTACCCTTTCATTATCCTGTTTCTGCTGTTCGAACTCTGCTCTTTCCCTTTCTAGTTCGATCCGCATCTTCTCAGCTTCTTCTCTCTGAGCCTCAAAGAAGGCCCTGAGCCCTTCCGCTTCTCTCATGCGGTTCTCATCTACGCTGGCACGTTCAAACTTGCTCTGTCTTTCGGTCTCAGCCAGCAGCCTCTCTCTGGCCTCGAGTTCTTCTTTGCTCTGCTGTCTGGACTGCTCAAGTGCAGCCCTGTCCTTATCCAGCTGGCGCCGGAACTCTTCAGCGGCAAGGCGCTCTTCGGCGAGCCGGACCTTGTCTTTCTCCAGTGCGGCTCTGTTCAGCCCGAGTTCCTGAGCGTTCTTGTCCAGGGCTTCCCTATCCTGCGCAAGACGCTGTCTGAGCGCTTCTGCTTCGCTCTTTTCGTCTTCGATCTGCTTCTTGAACTGCTCGATACTGCTTCGTTCGGCGGCGAGCTGCTGGGCGGATTTTTCAAGAGCCTGTACGTTCTCCTGGAAGCGGGCTCTGTCCTGTGCCAACGCGTTTCTTTGCTGATCAAACTGAAGCTTAGATGCCTCTAGTTCTGTCCGCTGCTGGTCAAACTGAAGCCTAGATGCCTCTAGTTCTGTCCGCTGCTGGTTGAACTGGAGTTTCGATGCTTCAAGTGTGCTCCTTTGAAGCTCGGCGTCCTGTTTCGCCATCTCGAGGCTGTTCTTCTCGTCCTCAAGCTGTTTCTTTATCTGTTCGGATGCTGCTACATCCTGATCAAGTTTCTGTCTTTCGGCTGCGAGCCTGTCTTTCTCCACAGCGAAGGTCATCTGCAGATCGCTGACCTGACTTCTGGCTTCCTCGAGCTTTCTGCGTTCCTCTTCGATCCTCTGCAGTTCTTCCTGAGCCTGCCTGCGCTGCTGTTCAAGAGAATTCCTGGTCTCTGTCAGCTGCTGTTCTCTCTCGTTGTCCTGAGCAGCAAGCTCCATCCTGTACTGTGCAAGAGCTTCCTGCTGTCTCTTTTCTGATTCTTCCCTGAGTGCCGCAAGATCAGTCTCTGCCTGTCTGCGTATGGCTTCATTCTGCAAACGAGCATTCTCTGCCTGGAGAAGCGCACTGTCACGCTCTCTGCGTATGCTCTCAGCTTCGCTGTATGCTCTGGCAGCTGCGTTCCTGTTCTCCTCAAGTTCTCTCTCAGCTCTCTCCCTGAGTGCTCTCAGTTCTTCCAATTCAGCCCTGAGTCTGGCATTCTCATCAGAGGAGACACCGTATCCTGCCGTCTCATACGGCTGCTGATAGCGACTGTCCGTGGAAGGTCTCTGATAGTCCGCTCCGCGATAAGGCTGCGAAGGAGTCTGATAATTCTGTGCAGGTACTGTATACTGCTGTGCAGTGAAACCCTGTGCGGGAGCTGCATACTGCTGTCCCTGCTGATAGCTCTGACGCTGTCCCTGATACGGCTGGTTCCCGGAAGGAACGTTAGCATATTCGCTGCGCACCGTAGCAGGCTGTGCCTGCGGATATTGCTGGGATGCGTATCCGCCGCCGTTCTGCTGATAAGGATACTGAGGCCCTACAGGAGCGTTCTGACGCGGCACATACTGATTTGTTCCAGGATATCTGAGTTCTCCCGTCACCGGATCTACTTCCGGGAAAGGCTGACGATTATCGTAGAATTGAGAATCCATTCATACACCCCAATTGTATATATTCTCTAAAGGGCATAGTTCACCCTTTATAATTAATGGAATCATTTTAGCACATAATATGAAAAAAATATATCAAATGCTGATTCTTTGCGGGAAATCGAACAAAACCTGATGGACGGCAGTCCGGTGAACCGCCTTGCACACTGCCTGCATAGCACTGAACGTAGCAAAAACCACCGCCGGCAACAGCCGGCGGTCTATGCTCTCTGCAGCATCTTTTCAGGTTGCAGCTGCTGTTTCAGATGTCGATGATCACTTCACGTTCCAGCCTGAATGACCAGATCACAGCCTCGACCACCGGCATCCCCAGTCTCTCTCCGATCGACGTGCAGTACTGCCTCAGCTGCTTCGAATACCTGTTTTTCAGTTCTTCCGGATCATTGACATTGTCTGTTTTGTAATCAAGAATAGTGAGCCTTCCGTCCTTCTCTATCACGCAGTCTGCAGCTCCCTGTATCACTATGACGTCATCTCCGTGCTCCGGATCGACATCGGGTATCACATCAGAAGCCCTGATCGATCCCATGAACGGGTACTCCCTGTACAGGCGGTCTGCCTTCAGCATCATCTGTCCTATCCTTCCTTTGAAGAAGGACATGACCTTTGCCTCACTTATAGATGCGGCTTCGTTCTCTCCCAGAAACTGCATCTCTCTCAGACGGGCGATCTCGCCTGCAGGATCCTCCGAAGCTCTCCTGATGTCGCAATGCTGCAGGAACTCATGCAAAGCAGTGCCTCTTTCGGATGCAGTCAGTCCGCCCTGCTTAACGAATGCAGGACGGTAGCTCCTTGCCGGTCTGAACGATTCCGTGAGCTGCGTTACAGTAAGAGACGTCGGTATCTGCACCGTACCTCCTCTGCTGTAGACGAACGACAACCTACGGTCTATCTCTTCGACCAGCGCAGAATCGGCGCCGTATCCTTCTCCCAAGCCGTTCACCGGATCAGCCGCATACCCTTCCGGAGTCCTGCAGATAAGAGAGATGTCGCCCCGCACTGTTTCTTCACGTTCCAGATCGGACGAGGAGAAGCCCGATGCTCCGAGCGCTCTGTCTATCCAGTCCGCAAACCTGTTCTTCTCCGAGACCAGGACCGGTATCATCTGTCCTTCCCGGCAGCACGCCGCAGCTTCATCTATAAGGTCGGCGTCCGGTATCTTTCCCGATGATCCGGCTTTTCTTGCCGCAAACACGGCTATCCTGTTTTTTGCCCTCGTAAGCGCGACGTAAAGGATCCGGAGTTCTTCTGCCTTGCCCGACTCCCTTTTCATTCCGGAGATTATACCGTACTCGGGCGGTTTTGCCATCCACATCCCGTCTTCGGATTCCATCCTGACCTTGGCCGCGATGCCGATCTCCTGATCAAAAAGCACGTTCGCCCCGGAATCAGCAGAGGTATTGAGCTCACGCCCGGCATCAGCCAGTATCACTACCGGCCATTCCAGTCCCTTGGACCGATGAACGGATGTCACAAGCACACCGCCTGAAGCTCTCTGCGATGACTCCGGACTCCTTCCTGCCCTTGATGATCCGTCACACTGTCTCAGGAAGTCGGACAGTCCGCTGCCTCCGAACGAGGTGAAGCTTCCTGCAAAATCTATAAGTGCGCGAAGCCTGCTCTTTCTCCTTGCCGTATCAGGAAGCGCCGTGAGGAACGTCTCCGCTTCGCTCTGTTCGACAGCTTCCCGGACTATCTCTCTGACCGACATCACGGAAGCCTTCTCCCTGAGTCCGCTGACAAGTTCTTTCAGCTTTAGGCATTTTGCATCTTCCGAGTTCCTGATCGCGGTCCACAGTTTCCCATCTTCGCTGCCGAGTTTTACCGAGATGAACTCATCAACGGTGAAACCGCAGATCGGAGAGAGCATGACTGCAGCCAGGTCTATGTCGGATCCCGGGTTATCCACTGCTCTGAGCAGGGACATCATCACCATGATCTCTGAAGCTTCAAAGAAGTCCTCCGTGACTTCGCTGCTGCATCTGATCCCCTTATCCTTCAGAGCCTGCGTATATAGCTCAGCCCGTCCTCTGACAGTCCTGAGCAGGATACAGATGTCCTCCTCTCTGATCCTTCTCTTTCCTTCCGGAGTCTCAATATAGTTCTCCTCGGAAATGAGCCTTCGCACGTAGCCCGCTACCGCCTCCGGAAGATCTTCGGTCAGGCAGTTCACCGCGTGATACTCCATGCCGCTCCCGGGTATCCTTCCGGATGCACCGCCGTAGACCAGCCTCTCGCCCGGCATATAGTCAACGCCGCCGAAACGGGAAGTCATAAGCGGATCGAATACGGCATTCACCGCGCCGATGACATCGCTGCTGCTGCGGAAATTGCTGTGCAGAGATATATACTCGGATCTGCCGTTTTCGCCGCACTCATTTCTCATCTGAGTGAAGATCGAAGGATCCGCCCTTCTGAAACTGTAGATGCTCTGCTTCACGTCTCCGACGCAGAACAGTTTCCTCCCTCCGTCCGATACTGCATCAAAGATCAGCTTCTGCCTCTCGTTGGTGTCCTGAAACTCGTCGACAAGGACATGGTCAAAACGGTCGGATACTGCTCTGGCTGTCTCTGTGATCCGGCCTTCTTCATCGTAGAACAGGCTGATCACAAGTGATTCCAGGTCGTCATACTCGAGCAGCATGCGTTCAGCCTTGATGCGGTTAAGCGCATCGCGGAAATACCTCTCAGCAGTGATAAGCGCGGAAGCTATCCCGAACTGAGCGCTTCTGGCCTTCTCGCCATGCTCTATGTCCTCTGTGACCACTTTTCCGAAACCGGTCAGTATCCTTTTGAAGATCTCCCGAGCTGCCTTGGCCGCAGCTTTTGTTTCATCGCTTATGCTCTTCTGGAACGTCAGGCTCCCCGGCGTTCCCGCCGCAGCAATTGATACTGCCGTGTCCCACTGGTCCGCAGACAGCGCTTCCGCCATTTCCGAACAGCAGTCCCTGACAGAACAGAGGTACTCATACCCTTTGCCGGACGCATTTTCATCCTCCATCATCCTGACTGCTCTTTCCAGGAGAGTGAGCACCTGTCTGAAACTTTCCGCGAGTCTGCCGGCCTCTATCGCAGCGGCATCGGAGGAAGTGAACGGAGTATCATCCTTAAGCTTTTCCAGAACGCCGTTCTCCCATCTTTCCGCGTTCACGAGATTCTCTTCAAATGAATGCAGAGCGAGGACCGCTTCCATTGCCTCCCTTGCGCTTCTCGAGCGGCCGAAATTACCGGTCAGAAGAGCCGCCTTCTCCGGCTGTTCTCCGCACAGCCTGTCGAATGCCTCATCCAGTGCTTCTTCCCTCAGTGTGGAAGAGTAATTGTCATCACAAAGGCTGAAATCCGGGGATATCCCCGCTTCGGAAAAGAACTCTCTGAGTATCTTCTGGCAGAACGAGTGCACTGTCCCGATATGGGCCCTTCTCAGCAGTCTCTGCTGATCCCTGAGATATTCATCCGACGGATCCTCCGCTATCATATCCGCAAGTTTTTTCTTTATCTTCTGCCTCATCTCGGACGCTGCGGCATTTGAGAAGGTGAGCATAAGGAGCCGTGACGCCTTCACAGGCATTTTCCTGTCGCTGAGTATCCTGGCTATCCTTTCCGTTATTACAAAGGTCTTGCCGCTGCCTGCCGCAGCTCCCACGAGTATGCTTCCGGATCCGGTAACAGCCTGCTTCTGTTCTTCTGTCAACACCACTTCAGGCATCCCTCTCCTCCTCTCCGAACATCTCTTTTCTGGACAAGTTCCTGATTTTTCTGGTCTCTGTGATCCTGTCAGACCTGCAGACAGCTTTGTATGGACAGTAACTGCACGGTTTCTCTCTGTTTCCCCTCTCATACGGAATGGCCCTGACATCTCCGTTCCTCAGTCCCGAGACCATCTCAGTCACCAGCGTCTCTATCCTGTTTTCGATCTTGCCGAGTTCCTCCATCGTGGCAAGGCTGTCCGCTTTCCATTCACCGCTCCTGGGATCTATCTTTGCGGGTATGAACAGTCCTTCTCCCCTCTCCTCCATCGCCTCCAGCACCGCCGGATCATTGAGGACAAGTCCTTTCATCGTATAGATGCCCTCTGCCCCCTTCATGTCGGAAGCAGGAGACGGATCCCCGGGCATATACAGCACACCGGCAGGTACGATGTCTTTTCCGTACCTCTCGGTGCCGCCGCTTTTTACCGCGAACAGGTACAGGAGCATCTGTACGTTCAGTCCCTGCCACACATCTGATAACTTGAAGTCCTTACCTCCGGTCTTGTAGTCAACGATCCTGACATATGTCTCACCTTCCGAGACATATGTGTCTATCCTGTCTATCTTTCCACGTATCTCAGCCCTGGAACCGTCTTCTGTCTCGAACACTGCAGGCGGGATATCTTCACCGATGTTCAGCTCAAAGCCTGACGCTCTGAAACGGCTCTGCTCCTGTTCTTTCCTGAGCCGCTGCGCCAGCCGTATACAGTTCTCCTTGATCTGATCGGAAATGACTCTCATCCTCGGAGTCAAAGTCTTGTCCCCAACCATCTTTTTTATATACTCGTCAGCGTGCTTTCTGCATGCGTTTCTGACCGCTGTTTCATCCGCGCCAGTCAGATCCCCGGAGAACTCCTTCATCAGAAGCTCCATGACTTCGTGGACGAAGCTGCCGGCCTCATCCGGCGACAGTTCCGCTCTGCGCAGAGGTTTTATCCCTGCAAGATACTGCAGGAAGTACATGAATCTGCACTGTTCGAACGTTTCCATGCGGGACGCCGTGACGACAGTCGAGTCCCCTGTAAGCGACTCGGCCAGTGAGCGGTCCTTCATCACCATATCCCTCGCCGCCACCGCCTCGCTGTATTCCCTGCAGACTCCGGAAGCAGTGCTGGACAGAAGGGATCCGGAGAGGATCTCCTCACCGGAAGAAAGCGCCTCCGCATAAGCCTGTCTTGCTGTCCTGGCATTCACGATCCCGCAGGCCTTCCCTCGTTTCTGAGGTTCTATCTCGTAAGCCCTGATGAACCCCTCGAGCTCAGCGCACGGAAGCATCTCGCCCTCGCTTCCGGACTCGGAGTAAGACAGGAACAGTCTCTCGGACGCGGATGTCACCGCATCATACAGAAAGTATGACTCCAGATCCGAGCTCTGATCGAAGCTTCCTCCGAGAACGAGCTCGTTTCTTGACAGGATATCCCTCTCCTCAAGGGTGAACAGATTCCCTTCCGATATATCCCTGGGAAACACACCGTCATTGAGCCCCATGACGAAACATATCGCGGGGTTGAATGGCCTGGAATGTCCGGCTATACCGATGAACACTCCGTCACCGACTCGCGGGATATCTGCAGATCTCGTACTGGATGCGAGTATCCGAAGCGTATCCGCCATTTCTGTTTTTGTCAGCTTTTCTCTCTCCGCGAGATCGTACAGCTGTTGAATGATGCCGAACATCAGTTCGGCGTTCTGTCTTCCCGCCCTGTCATTCCTTTCGATGGCGTCGGCAGCGCCGCACCGTTCCATTATTTCATAGCAGCACCTTACAAGATCTTTTCCATCATCTATACCCGGTGCGTAAAGAGGTTTCATCCATTCGCAGACGGTCCTTCTGATCCTCTCGGTCTCCGAAAGGACTGCCTTTTCCTCCTCGCCTTCAGGAATGCCGAATCCGAAAGGATTCATGTCAAACTCCCTGAACCAGCCGTCTCCTTCCGTACCGTGAACGAATGAATAATCTTCGATCAGTGAGATCTCTTCCGGGGTTATGTCGCACAGTCCAGTCTTGAGAAGCCTCAGCAGGCTTGCTGTCCTTATACGGGAGCTCATCTCAAACACGCTGAGCATGAACACTGTGCCCGGCGCGCTGAGCATATCCTCTCCCTCGTCAAATATGAAAGGTATGCCGAACAGCTCAAACGTCCTCGTGACCGACTCTCTGTAGATGTCTGCATCGCGGAAAAGAACAGCGATATCCTTATATGAATAACCGTGCTCCCTCACCATAGCGACTATCTCGTCGGCTACTCTCTCAGCCTCGTCATACCGGTTCTTTCCGACCAGAAGACCGACTCCCTGCGCATTTCCTTCTTTTTTCACGGTGAAATCCATGAAATACTGTTCAGCCAGCAGGAGGCCTTCCTCGCTGAACCGATCCTTGCTGTCCAGCAGGACTACTTCAGGCACCTTTCCGAACAGTTCGACCGACATGGCGGAAATGGTCCTGGACGTCCTGTATGCAACAGCGGCTGCGGATCTCTCGTCTTCTCTTTTCCCGTACAGCACAGTGCGACTGTCACCGAACCGGCAGATCCCGCTATGCTCCTGATCATCTCCTCCTCGGCAGCAGTAAAACCGGAGAACGCATCAAGAAAAACAGCCTTTCCCCTGAACAGTTCGGATGACGCGATCTTCTCCGCAGCGAGGACTATCTCTCCGGCTTCGTCCAGATAGTCCTGTCCCATAGAGTTCTCATATTCCTCCATGATACAGGCGATGTCCTCGAATTTCCCCCTGGACATGCTGTTCTCGACCGTTTCACTGATATCCCTCAGTTCCTCCGGCGTGGCTCCGGCGCTCCGCAGTTCATCAAACAGGTTGCTCAGCTTGGTGTAAAAGGCAAATTCCCTGCTTTTAGAGTAGCACTTGAGGATCGGCCTGCTTTTTATTGCAGCCCGCCTTGCCAGAGCAGTCTTCTGAGCCTCTCCGAGCCTGACCCTTGAGGAGCCTCCGCATTCTCGAAGCACATACCTGGATATGCTTCTGAAACTCATTACCCTTGTTCTTGCCCCAAGGACACCGGGCAGCCGGGTCACGAGTTCTCTTTCGTATGTGAAACCGGTCTGCTCCGGAACGATGATCACCGATTCCTTCCCCTGCTCGGCAAGAGAAGCGATCTCGTCCAGGCAGAATCTGCTTTTTCCGCTTCCGGCGGTACCTAATACCAGTCTGAACAAATCCTTACCCTCTTTTCAGAAAAACCGCCATTCAAGCAGAACGGCGGTAATTTATCAGTTTACTGTTTCGACACCTCTGTCGGCGCGATATGTGACCCACGCTCCGTAACCCTCCGCCCTGAGAAGGTCCCTTGCCTCCAGGGCTTCTCTAGCTCTCGGGAATATCCCGAAGACCGCAGCTCCCGTACCTGTCATGGCAGAATACAGAGCTCCGTCGGCGGTCATTTTTCTCTTAAGCTCAAGAGTCACCTCATCCGAAAAGACGTCCTCAAATACGTTTCCCGCCCGTGAGAACGCCTTGTCCGCATCTCCTTCGCAAAGGCCCGTGATGACGGACCCGATATCCGGATGATGTATCTCAGGCACGCGATCCAGCATCGCATACGCTTCTTTTGTGGAATGTCCGTATCGCGGCATCGCTATCAGTATGGGATAAGAGAGCTCGTCTCTCAGCGGAGTGATCACTTCTCCGATGCCTCCGACCCTTGCGGTCCCTCCCGAGATGCAGAACGGAACGTCGGCTCCGACGGAGGCGCCTATCACGGAAAGCTCATCCTTTGTCAGTCCCAGTCCAAGCAGCAAGTTGAACCCGATCAGAGCCGCAGCCGCATCTGCGCTTCCGCCGCCGAGCCCTGCCTGTGAAGGTATCCTCTTTCTCACAGTGACTTTTGCTTCAGGCATCGGTATTCCGGTTTTGTCGCTCAGTCTCTTCGCCGCCTTCCAGATGAGATTCCTCTCATCCGTCGGCAGGTAACGGACATTTGAACTGATGCTGAAAGACTCGCCCGGCATCATCACGATCTCAAGTTCATCAAACAGCGTTACAGAGCAGTTCACCATATCCACGATATGGTATCCGTCATCTCTGATGCCGGTCACATCAAGAGACAGATTGACCTTTGCGTTGGCTCTCAGTTTTGCCGCAGTGCTCATAACTCGTCCATAAACTCCCCGATCCTGCGGAGAGCTTCCTTGATGTGTTTGAGCGAGTAGCTGTACGAAACCCTGATATGGCCTTCTCCCCCGGCCCCAAACGCAGTACCGGGGATCACGGCGACTCTCTTTTTCCTGATGAGCTGCTCACAGAAATCATCCGACGAGAGCCCGGTCGCCTCTATACTGGGAAAGACATAGAAGGCACCGCGCGGCTCAAAACAGTGGAGCCCGATCCTGTTGAATCCGTCCACTATGAAGCGCCTTCTCATATCGTATTCCTCTCTCATGTCCGATACCATATCCTCGCAGTCGCGGAGGGCGACTATCGCCGCGTACTGGGCGGTGGTCGGCGCACACATGATGGCGAACTGGTGCATCTTGACGATCTGTTCGGTCACCGGTGCCGGGGCACATACATAACCGAGCCTCCATCCCGTCATTGCAAAGGACTTGGAGAATCCGTTGACAGTTACCGTTCTTTCCCACATGTCCCTGCTTATCGCTGCGGGAGATACATGGCGCTCATCCCCGTATGTGAGTTCTGAGTATATCTCGTCTGAAAGCACGAAAATGCCAGTCCCTTTGAGCACTTCCGCGATGCTCTCAAGATCTTTTCTGTTCATTACCGCTCCGGTCGGATTGCTGGGGAACGGCAGGACGAGAAGCTTTGTACGTTCGGTTATGGCAGCTCTGAGTTCCTCTGCGGTGAGGCGGAACTCATTCTCTTCCTTCAGCACAAGTGTGGTGACCGTTGCACCGCACATCCTCGCGATTGGCTCATAGCAAACGAAACACGGTGAGGGAAGCAGTACCTCGTCACCGGGATTGAGCAGCACCCTCATCGCCATATCTATCGCTTCCGACCCTCCGACCGTGACTACAGTCTCGGTATCGGGATCATACCGAAGTCCGAACGCCCTGTCCAGATAGAGGGTTATCTGCCTTCTCAGTTCCTTCAATCCGGCGTTTGCGGAATAGAACGTCTTTCCCTGGTCCAGGCTCTCAATACCTGCTCTCCTGATCTCCCACGGGGTGACGAAGTCAGGTTCCCCGACGCCAAGAGATATGCAGTCGCCCATCTCTTCCGCCAGACTGAAATACTTCCTGATTCCGGAAGGTTTGATGTCCTGTATCTGAGCGGACATCAGCCTGCTGTAATCCATCAGAAATCCATCTCCCTGTCGTCAGTATTCTTTCCGGAGACCTGATGTCCCTGTTTCTTGTATGTCTTGAGAACGAATCTTGTAGATGTGGAGATCACTGATTCCATCGTTGCAAGTCTTTTGCCGACGAAAAGGGCAATATCCTTGAAGCTCCTGCCTTCCACGACGAGCGAGATGTCGCTGCCTCCGCTCATGAGCGTGCAGCTCTTGACTTCAGGCATCTGGGATACGAGTTCTGCGAATTCATCGAATCCGAAGTCTTTCTTTGGGGCGATCTTGAGGTCGATGTAGCTCTCCACCATCTCCCTGTCCGCCTTGTCCCAGTCAACCACAGCCCTGTATCCGAGGATTATTCCATCGCTCTCCATCTTCTGTATCTTGGCGGCGACCTCTTCAGGTGTGGATCCCGTCATGGTAGCAAGAGTCTCCACCGGGAGCCTGGCATCTTCGCAGAGAAGTTTAAGCAGTTTATCCATCGTTCTTCCTCCTGATGAACCGATCGGTCAAATATGTGAACACAGGGCAGTCAGGAGATCACGTATCTCCTGACCAGCCACAGCAAGCCGAGCATGAAAAGCACATCGGAAACGATCAGCAGTATCCTGAACCACATCACAAGAAAATCCGTTTTGAAGAAAACGAAGCCCATATATGCAAGCCCCGCCTCAACAGCGACGAGCATGATTACGGCAAGCACGTTTCTGATCACCTGGGGAGAGAATACTCTCTTCAGTGTCTTTCTGATGTTCTCATTCATCGTTTCCGTTTTCCAGCGCCATGATCTTGTCGACTCTGCGCTGGTGTCTTCCTCCCTCGAACTCAACAGAGAGATAAGCATCCACGATCTCGCAGGCGAGCCCGTCTCCGACGACACGCCCTCCGAAACAGAGCACATTGGCATCGTTGTGCAGGCGCGTGTACTTGGCGGAGTATGTGTCGCTGCAGCATGCCGCGCGTATACCGCGGATCTTGTTCGCTGCCATGGATATACCTATACCCGTTCCGCAGATCAGGATACCGCGTTCGCACTCACCACTGAGGATCTTCTCGCACCCTGCCTCAGCGATATCCGGATAATCGCAGCTCGCCGGTTCGTAACACCCGACATCGGTCACTTCATGTCCAAGCTCCTCAAGGTGCTTTTTTACCGCAGCTTTGAGTTCGAATCCGCCGTGGTCGCTTCCAATCATCAGTTTCATTACCAGGTACCTCTCAGTCGTTCTGTAATCTGTTTCTCTCCGCCTGTGACAGCTGCAGGTAGAAGGGCCTGAGCTCATCCGCGCTGCATAGCTGTCCTTTCTCCGCCATGGAGCATGCTGCCATGCAAACCCGGGCAGCATGAACGAATCTGTATTCCTCTCCGGCATCTTCCGCGCCGGCTACTGCTGCAGCTGCTGCTTCTGAAACATCTCCTGCTATAAGCGGGGATACGATCCCCAGCTTCCCGGCTGCCGTCCCGATCTCATCCAACGGAAGAACGCATTCATCCATGACCCTGACGAGTTCTCCGTCAACCGATCTGAAGGCACAGCAATACGCTCTCTTCTGTCTGGCGTCCAGTACGGTGATTATGTCCCTGCCTGAATCCCTGAACGGTTCTGCCAGAGCGAGGAAGGTAGAGACGCCCGCGCAGGCTGCTCCTGTCGCAAAGGCCATGCCCTTGACCAGTCCCATGCCTATCCTCAGTCCGGTGAATGATCCGGGTCCGGACGTTACGGCAAACACATCGACGTCGGAAGGTCTGATCCCTCCTGCCTTCATGGCTTCGTCACACCTGACAAGTAGAGTCTGCGAGTGAGTCAGTCCCTCATTCGCATACGCTTCGTAAACAAGTTCCCCGTCCTTATAGACCGCTGCGCTGCCGGCAGCAGACGACGAGTCAACACCAAGTATCACCAAACCGACAACTCCTCCGGGGCCTCTATCCTGATATACCTGACGTTCCCCTCTCCGCGTTCGAAAATGACTTTCACGGCGCTGTCATCCACTGCAAACGGGATGTTCTCGCACCACTCCATAAACAGCACCATGCTTCCGTCCAGATAGTCGTAAAAGCCTGTCCCGTACAGATCGTCTTCCGACGATATCCGGTACATATCGAAATGTGCCGCATCCAGCCTGCCTCCGCGATACTCGTTGACTATCGCAAAGGTCGGACTGCTCACGTTTCCTTCGAATCCGAGTCCCCTTAGCGCGCCTCTGGTAAATGCGGTCTTCCCGGATCCCAGGTCTCCGTACATCGCTATCTCGGTACCGGGCTTAAGAGCGCCGGAGAACCTTTTCCCGAGGTCTTCGGTCCCTTTCTGGCTGTATGTAGTGAAATCGTATTTGAACATCAGTCGATCACTGTCAGGTGCCTGCTCAGATCCTCTCCGGCAGGGCGCGGTTTCTTCCTGATAACATTATAAATATCTGTAGCCCTGATCTCCTCCTCCGCGGCGGAACGTGCCGCTTCGGAAAACGTGGTTATCGTAAGGAGACTCTCGGACACGGGCACTTCAGAAACTGACGAGATCTCCCTGAGAAGTTCCTTGCCGCCCTTTCCTATGGCAAGTATCCTTGCATACGGCGGGACTGCAGGCGCGGTGCCGAAGATCCCGCAGACCGCACAGGCTGCAGCCCTTCTGATTCTGCTCATCGTGTAGCTTTTTGTCTTTACGAGTGAATAGAACTCGTCCAGAGACGATGCCTCTCTGGCAGCTCTGTATATCCTGTTCTCAAGTCCCCCTGACACATCCGGTATCATGGAGGCATGTTCTTCGTCTATCCGGCGGAGAAGAGCGATACCGACATCGCTCCATTTCCGGTATGAGACCGTATCTCCTTCTGACACAAGAGCACCGGTCCTTTCAGTAACAAAGGCGGATAAGTCTTCTCCCGTTTCTATCCTCTCTCTGACCGCATGGGCACTGAGTCCGTCATCAGTCCTCCTGCAGGTAAGAGGTTCAATTCGTGAACCGATGGAATCAAGCGCTCTCAGATAATCTATCGCAAGGATATTGTTAGGCGCTGACAGCTCTTCCGCCAAATCGCTCCCGTACACTTTACCCAGAGCAGCTGAAAGAGCACGCGGGTAGCTTAAGCCTTCACCGCAGTATCTGCTGACCAGTTCTCTTGTTGCGTCGTCATCAACCGCTTCTGAAATGGTCTTCAGATACTTCAGATCTCCGCTCTCACTTCCAAAAAAAAGAGTATCGACCGCTCCGAGGGCATCCATTAGTCCCACCGACGCGGCCGCAAACCTTTCCGAAGATGACAGCGAATACCTTACCGGAAGTTCAAAAACGAGACTGAATCCCTGTTCTGCCAGATCTGCGGCTCTGTCGAACTTTGACAGCACCGCAGGTTCGCCTCTCTGTACGAAGTCTCCGGACATCACAGCGACCAGTCTGTCAGCACCCATTTCCAGTGCGTTCCTGATCAGTTTTTCATGACCGGAATGATAGGGATTGCACTCACAGACGACCCCGAATACACGCATCTGAGGCCCCTTTCCGTCCTTGCAAAACACCATCGTATTGCTATAATTATAAAAGCGAAAAAACCGCATGTAAAGCGACAAAAAAGGAGCATATAATGAAGGTTCTAGTCATCAACGCGGGTTCCAGCAGCCTCAAATACCAGCTCATCGAGATGGATGACGAGCAGGTCATCTGCAAGGGAAACTGTGAGCGTATAGGCGCCGGCGGATTCATTACACACAGCGTTACCGGCGGTGCGAAGATCGAAAAGAAGATGGATTTCCCCACCCACAAGGAAGCTTTTCTGGAAGTTGTCAGACAGATGACTTCCGGCGACGGAAAGGTCATTGATGACGTGAGTGAGATCGTCGCCGTCGGGCACAGAGTACTTCACGGAAGCGAGATATACAAGCAGAGCACTCTGGTCACAGACGAGGTCATCGACACGATCTACGATCTCAGGGAACTGGGACCGCTTCACAATCCTCCCCAGGCAGTTGCCATGAGGGCATGCCGTGAAGTATTCGGTCCCGATGTGCCTATGGTCGCGGTGTTCGATACTTCTTTCCATCAGACGATGCCGCCCAAGAGCTACATCTTCCCGATACCTTATGAGTATTATGAGAAATACTCTATACGCCGCTACGGCTTCCACGGTACCTCCCACAGGTATGTGAGCAAGCGTTTCTTTGAACTCAGAGGCATCGATCCCCAGGGCACCAGGATCATAACCTGCCACCTCGGAAACGGCAGTTCACTCTGCGCCATCATGGATGGAAAATGCTTTGATACATCCATGGGCCTCACTCCTCTTGACGGCTTCATAATGGGCACACGCAGCGGCGGGATCGATCCCTCCGTCGTGACTTATATCGCCAACAAGGAAGGTCTTACTCCTGATCAGATGAGCGATCTTATGAACAAGAAATCCGGCTTCCTCGGTGTCAGCGGTGTCTCCAGCGACTGCAGAGACATCCGGCAGGCAGCTAAGGACGGTAACGAGAGAGCTCAGCTCACCGTGGACATTCTGATCCATCAGATCAAGAGGTTCCTCGGCGGATATGCCGCTGAAATGGGAGGTGTCGATGCTGTCATCTTCACCGGCGGTATTGGAGAGAATGACTCCGAGACCCGTGAAGCGGTATGCGAAGGCATGGAGTATATGGGTCTCAAGATCGACAAGACGCTCAACAACGATGCAAGCCGCAAGGAATCCGTATTCTCTACCCCCGACAGCAAAGTGCTTGCCATGGTGATCCCCACCAATGAGGAGATCATGATCGCAAGAGATACACTTGAAGTCGCCGGACTCAGATAATCTGATCCTTTCATCAATTAATTCAGGGACCTGCAAGCGGACGTGATGACGCATGCGGTCCCTTTTTCCATCGTTCACAGTTTATTATCAATACCTTAACAATAAAACGTAAGAGTAGGGGTATCATAGTTTACGTAAGCTTGTGGATAGCGCAACGATCCATAAGCGCCAACTCACTCTTCTCCTCATTTTTGTACCTGATTTGTCCGGAATAATCGTAGCCGGACGCGCAGGCTCCTTCCCCAAGGAGCCTGCTTTTTTCTCTACATAAAATCAGCCCGGAGCGTCTATCAGCTCCGGGCCTCTGTTTTTTCAGCTGTCGTTCGCCTTCAGATCATTTGAACAGTCTCTTGACGAATTCGGCTACGCCGTAACGCCAGGGAGCCCACTCATGATAACCGGGAGACTCGAAGTAAACGATCTTATATCCCTGCTCACGCATCTCTCTGGTCTGCTGTTTGAGCCTCGGGCCTGCGGGTTCATAAGCACCTGCATTTACGAAGAACAGGTCAAAGTTCTCATTGAATTTCTTGGGATCGCTGAGAAGTCCGAGCTTGTCCTCTCTGTCGGAACGGATACCGGGAGCGCTGAGCACTCCGGCGTTCGCGAAAACTTCAGGATACTTGATCACTGTGTTCATCGTCTGTCCGCCGCCCATGGAGAATCCGGATACCGCTCTGTGATGCCGGTCTGCAATGGTGCGGTACTTCTTATCGATGAAGGGCACACAGTCGTTAGCGATGAGGTCTTCCACGGGGCTTGCAACGGGATTGGCACCGATAACGCCGTCTTTCCTGTAGACATAGCCGCAGTTGAGGACCACGATCATCTCCTCGCACTGTCCGTCAGCAAGCAGGTTGTCCATGATGTTGTTGATCTTGCCCTGCCAGATCCAGCAGGACTCAGCCTCTCCGCCGCCGTGCTGCAGATAGAATACGGGATATCTCTTGTCCCTGTTCTGCTCATATTTCGGAGGTGTGTAGACCCAGCATGTGCGCCAGTCACCGACTGTCTCCGAATAGAAATAGTTCATCCTCACGCTGCCGTGCGGGATGTCGTCATGGAACAGGTAGAAGTCAGAGTATTTGTCAGGAAGTTCAAAGAAGTTCATGACGCGGCCATACCCATAGCCGTAAGGCATATAGGGGTTGAGCGCTCTTGTTCCGTCAACATAGAAGTTGACGAAGTGGAACGCGGACTCCAGTCCGGGAACAGTCACTCTCCACCAGCCATCCTCGCCCTTCTCCATATCAATGAGAGTGTCAGGGAAGGATCCGCCGGTTCCGGCTACCTGGACCAGTTTGGCGTCAGGAGCATTGTATGCGAAATTGACATCTCCGTTCTCAAGGACTTCAACGCCCTTGGGAAGATCATAGTATGTGCCGTTCGATCTGGTCAGATCGCGGTGCGGGTCATCCCAGAACAGCGCATGGGCCTTAAGGGCCTGATTTTCAAGTATTTCTTTTCTGATCATTGTCAATCCTCCCCCTTATTTGAATATTCTCTGCATGAATTCACGGGCTGAGAATCTCCAGACGTCCCAAACATGGAATCCGGGGTGGTGATAACCGATCACATTGACTCCCAGTTTCTGCTCCGCCTCGACTACAGGCGCGGTGCGCTCGGGATATCCCTCGTCATCGCCGCCCGAGATGAACAGAACATCAAAGTCCTTGTTGACCTGCTCGGGGTCATTGTAATAATCGGTGTAATCCCAGTATCCGAAGGTATTGACGATCGGGAAGCCGCCGGAGAAGACTCCGAGATTGGCAAACAGGTCTCTGTGCTCATTGGCAATATAGAATGCCTGTGAGGAACCGAGAGACAGTCCGGCCATAGCCCTGTGTTTTCTGTCGGCGATCGTGCGGTATTCCGCATCGATGTGAGGAATGCAGTCCTCTGTCAGTTCCTTGGAGAAATCACCGGGCAGGAATACGGGGTTCTCGCCCTCCACGAAGGCGTATCCGCAGTTCATGACGATGATCATCTCTTCGGCTTTGCCTTCCGCGATCAGGTTGTCTGCGATCATGTTGATATGGCCCTGCCATACCCAGCCCATCTCGTTCTCACCGACACCGTGCTGAATGTAGAGGACAGGGTATCTCTTGTCGCTCTCATCATATCCCGCGGGAGTGTAGACCCACGCGAGCTTGGTGCGTCCGGTTGCGGAGGACTTGTAGAACTCCATCCTTACGTCACCGTGAGGAACGTCCTTGAGCATCCAGAAATCATCCTCTTCACCGGGAAGATCGAATACGTTGATCGGATAGAACCAGCCGTAGCCTACCGGTGCGTCGGGGTTGACCATGAGGTTCCCGTCCACCCAGTATTTGTGGTTGTGGAATCCGGGCTTGATCCCGGAGATGACACAGCTCCACCATCCATCCTCACCCTTTGTCATGGCGACTTTCTCATCACTGAAGTATCCGCCGCATCCCGCAACTTCGACCTTCTTTGCTTCGGGAGCGTAATAACGGAACCTTACATCGCCGTTATCAAGGATCTTGATGGTGGGTTCAGCATCTTCCAGCCAGACCTTGCCGAAGCGTCCGCCTGACACGCCCTTGCCGTTCGGATCCAGTGTGAAATCCATCTTCAAGTCCTTATCGGGCTTATGGAAATACAGAATGGATGAACTGGTAATAGCGTTCTTGTAAAAATCCTGTACCATACGAATTCTGCCTTTCTTCATTATTCGGGAAGATGCCGCTTATTTGCATACTTCCATACATAAATCATAGTTATTTATTCAATGGCCAGTCAATTTGCAAAAAGACAAATTCAGACGCTTTTTTTTGTATCTTTTGTGTCCGGAAAACAGCAGACTTCCAGCACCGAAAAACAGCGCCTTCCGGCGCTGTCACAAAATCAGTTAATTCTATCCGTCATGGTCTTCCCGGGACTCGCGAATCAAAGTATCCCTGTCTGGCAACATACTGCTGAAGCTCGTCCCTGTATAACTGCTTGACTACGTATATGTTCATCAAGTGTTTGCCGAACAGAAGCGTCTCCTCATATGTGTCAAAGAAAAGATCCACAGATACGATCCCAAGCGCGGCAGCTTCGCAGTAATCCGCTGCGATAGCCCAGCCGTAGACGAAACTGCCGTCAGAGTTGGTTATGTAAAGCAGAGAACCGTATGGTATCACAGACGGATCCACCGCAACAAATCCCTGACTGAGATACATTCCGCTTGCTCCCCATACTCCCTCGTCGAAATTGTATGCCGTGCAGTATCCCGTGATGCAGCTGATATATGACTCCGGGGCATTCCCGCTGATCATTATGTCTGTGAACCTGGCTCCGTTTATGGAGCTCATGCTGACAGAAGCGCCTTCCAGAGTCAGTGAGTTCACAGGACTGGTGATGACTGTTTCACCGATGAGTTCATGCTTCGTCATTTCACCGTTGATATACTCGTCTCTGTATGTCAGTTCTTTCTCTCCGTCCTCTTTCTGATATGCATACAGTTCCCTCTGCCTGCCGTCATAAAGCAGCGGGGTGAGTTTGATATCCGTTGAGGCAGGGATCGTCTCTCTCACTGTGTATTCAGAATGCCTGATCCTTGTCACAGTGACGCTGTCTCTGTCTTCCAGCGACTGGTACATACCCGGCTCCACCGTATCCTCATCGGAGAGCGTCACTCCTGCGAACTCAAGCAATCCCTCTACGGTCACCGACTCCTTCTGGATCGTGTATTCAACTGTTTCTCCGTCACAAGTCAGGAAAAGTGTAAGGACACCGTTTCTGGACTCCTCGACCACTCCGCCCAGGTACTCGGGCATGACATGCTCATCGGGCTCCTGTTCCGTAGTTTGAACTGTACCGGTAACAAAACTGTCTACCTCTGTCTGCAGAACATCGATATAACCGGCATTATACGCGAAAGTCAGACTCAGGAGCACACACAGCAGCATGACGGCTGCTTTTTTGCCTCTCCTTATAAATCTCGGAACGATTTCTACCGGAACAGGCTGCGGCGCAAGGAACTCCGCAAAAACAAGATCGTAATAATCCTCCTTCTGCTCCTCCGCGTATCCATTGTTCTCCGCTGCAGTACCTGTTATTCTGTCCGTCGAGGGATCAGTTCCCGGACCGGCAGCCGTATCAGAGCTGAAGGCTGTTTCAATGTTTCCGCCTTTGTTGACCAGAATAGTGTCGGAAAGATCGACGGGCGGATTCATGCCGCCTGCCTTCAGAAATCTTCTTTTCTTCCGCCTTAACAGATCTCTGCTCATTCTGTACCGTCTGTAATACTATATCCCGATAGTCCGCTTCGTTGAATAGCCTCGAATGTTTTCTCACATACGTCTTTCCCCAGCCAGCTAAGCTCTTCCGACATTATTCTGCCGATCACTGCTCTCTCAGTATTGCCGTTCGCAGGACATAAGCTGTGTATGACAGGGACGCCGTATTCATCCGCCGCTCTGATTATCTCTCTCTCTCTGCACAGGACCATTGGTCTGATCACCGTGATCCCGACTCTATCGAGATAGGTCGACGGAGAGAAGGTAGCCAGTCTTCCTTCGTTTCTGAAATTCATCCAGAAAGTTGATGACACATCATCCATGTGATGTCCCAGAGCGACTTTGTTGCATCCGTTCTCTTTAGCGCATCTGTTAAGACTTCCTCTTCTCAGTCTTGCGCAGAGCGAGCAAGGGTTCGTTTCTTTCCTGATGCTGAAAACGACATCATAGATGTTATCCTCTTTAATAATATGCCTGACGCCCAAAGACTCGCAGAAGGAAGTCAGGGCGGAGTATTCCCCTTTCTTACCAAGGAATCCCGGGTCTATCGTTATACCGATAAGGTCAAACCTTTTTCCGCAGTATTCCCGGAGCTTTGCGAGAGCAAGGAGCATAACAGCCGAATCTTTGCCGCCGGACAGACCTACAGCTATCTTGTCGCCATCCTCTATTAGTCCGTACATCTCATCTGCTTTTCTGATCTTCGAGTCAATCCCTGCCATGCACTTCCCTCCTGGAATCAAAAAAGGACTTGAGTAAAGACTCACACTCATCCTGCAGGATCCCCCCGAAGACATCCGGCTCGTTTCCGAGATGCAGCCCTGTCAGATCAGCAGCGCTTCCGCAGCAGCCTTCTTTCTTGTCATATGCCCCGAACACTATCCTGGTCAAGCGGGATACGATACAAGCGCCGGAACACATTGCGCATGGCTCCAGAGTCACATAGATGGTGCACCCGTCAAGTCTCCAGTCTCCGAGAACAAATCCGGCTTCAACTATCGCCCTTATCTCTGCATGACCGGCAGGATCTGATTCTTTTTCTCTCACATTATGTCCCCGGGATATTATTTCCCCGTCTTTTACTATGACTGCCCCGACAGGTACATCTCCGTTCTGAAGTGCCAGGTGTGCTTCTGCCAAGGCTGCTCTCATGAAAACCTCGTCGTTTCTGATCATCTGAAAACCCCGCATGAATCAATCAGGATCGCTGTATATACTATGACAGCAGCGATCACAGGCCACGTGAAGAACTGTTTTCCGTCTGCAGTCAAAGAACCCTCCGAGCTGAATATCTTTCCCATGGGCAACACCATGATAAGGACTATAAGTGAAAGAAATCCAACAACAACCACAGCCAGAACAGCAGAATATGCAACTTCCGGCCCGATCTTACTGGAAATAAGGATAGTCAGAAAAGCAAACAAATTGTTCAGCAGGTGCACTGAAGTCGGTACAGAAAGATTGTCAGTCTCGTAATATGAGAGCCCCAGAAAAAAAGCGCTCACGAATACGGGAATCACTCTGGAGGCTTTCCAGTGAGACACAGAAAACAACAGCGAACTCATCGTCACGGCAAACCACTTTCCGTAAGGGCGCAAGACGCTTATCATTGCTTTTCTGAAATACAGTTCCTCCAGAACTGCTGACAGGATAACATATGAGACAAAAAACAGTACTGACTCATACTTATTCCCCGGCAGCTCCAGTTCCTCTGTCAAGTATCCGGCAGTGTCACTAAACAGACTGCTATTAACTATGCCCGCTGAATAATATAGGAAAAACACTGCGAAGAACAAGGGGATAATTAGGTATGCTTCTGCTTTGCCCAGTTTCCCATAACCCTGCATACAGTTATCTTTTCCATGAACCAAAAACAGATATGGTACAAGGACAGAGAGCAACTGAAATAGAACGACAACACCACAGTATAACCAGGATCCCAGCCCATCAAGACAATGCTCTTTGAGAAATGATGTCAACTGCGTCAGCAAAATAAACAGCAACAGTGTGCTTCCCGTTCTTTCCGATTCTTTTCTTAACTCCAATGCAGTTCTAACCATATCGCTATTCTATCACAACGCCAGTTTATCATTGCGTTTTTCAGAAGCATTCCGTATAATAGGCGAGGGGTCTAGCACGATTTCCAAAATAAAAAGTCGTGAGGCTGGAAATTCACTTTTTCCATCAAAACACCATCTGCCACGTATCAAATTATTGTAGTCATTTTTTACATTTTCAAGTTGATTTGAACTACATATCACGCTTTAAAGTGATCAAGCACTAAACGATTAGCAATCTAATCAATTTTAACGAAACTCAAGCTCAAATAACACCTTTTCCATCTTAAGCAGAACTCGAATTTTTCCTTTAAATAAAGGCTTTTTCGAGATTCAATACAAGATCTGTCTCCGTAGCTCAGCTGGACAGAGCACTCGCCTCCTAAGCGTGGGGTCTAGCACGATTTCCAAAATAAAAAGTCGGGAGGCTGGAAATTCACTTTTTTCATCAAAACACCATCTGCCACGTATCAAATTATTGTAGTCATTTTTTACATTTTCAAGT
>JAFZZV010000147.1 GCA_017828855.1 Oscillospiraceae bacterium
AATATGTCTGCAAAGCATAAAATCCTCGAATGAACTCAGGCACAAATAAGAAGAAACCTCTCTTGCTGTTATATACAAAAGAGGTTTCTTTTTTGGCGGAGAAGGAGGGATTTGAACCCTCGCGCCGGTTTCCCGACCTACACCCTTAGCAGGGGCGCCTCTTCGGCCAGCTTGAGTACTTCTCCACGAGCCAAAGTTTCACTATAAAACTGTAAGAGAGATTATAGCCCAGCGACCGTCTTTTGTCAAACCGGGACGACAGCTATACGGCATAACTGATGTCCCGGTTTTCCTTAAGTCACAGGTTATTCCTCGATCTCTCCCCTGTTCTTCAGATCTTCGATAATACCGGTATAGAATTCCTCGTCTATCCTGTATTTCTTAAGATAGATGACGAATCCCGCCACTATGCAGATCACGGGGATAAGCAGCATGGCGATCTTTATCGTCGTAACTCCGGACGAAGTGATCGTTTCTGCCGCGACATCACTGTCTTTCGTCTTGATCCCCGCCAGTATTACCGCGACACTTATGACGCCGGTGGAGAGAGCTCCGCCGATCTTGTTTATCAGCGGCTGTATGGAGAAAGTGACCGACTCATGCCTCCTCCCGAGCTTCCACTGTCCGTATTCGATGGTGTCTGCAAGGAACATCAGCATAAGAAGCTGGATAAACGCCTGGGCGACGAAGATGAGTACAGCCGCGACTCCGATAAGGATCAGGGATGTCTCAGCAAATGCGAAAAGGACGTATCCTGCTATGATGAGAACAGTAGAGAATGTGTAAAGCTGTTTTCTGCTGAACTTTTTTGAGAAAACCGGGAATACTATCAGCGCGGCAAGTTGGGCTATTCCGCACACTCCCGCAAGGACGGGATACATGTTGATGTCCCCGTATACATACTGCATATAGTAGGTGGCAAACCCCGTCGTTATGCAGTAACCGACCATGAACAGAGCCATTGCCAGAGCAGTCCACATCAGCTGATCGTTCTGGACAAGCGCGTTCCACATGTCTTTCAGCGTGGTCTCTTCGCCGTCATCCTTAGCCAGCTTCTTCTCCTTTACTCCGAAAAGCGGGAAGCACAGGAAGAGCAGATACATCACGCACATGGCAACCGCGACCCAGAACCAGCTCTGCTTCGTATTGCCGAAAGCGCTGGTGATAGGCTGCCAGCCGACCATGATTATGTACATTCCTATGTTGGCGCATATACGCGCGAACGCGCCGATGCTCTCGCGCTCTTTCTGGTCTGTCGTCATCGCAGGCATAAGCGTCCAGTAGCCAATGTCATTGATGCCGTATGAGATATCCCACAGGAAATAAGCCAGGGCGAAAATGATGACGTATGTGGTCCCCTTGCCGATCTCGCTGAACAGGATAAGGTAGAAGATCACACTTACCAGCCCTCCACCCAGGATCGCGGGCTTGAATTTGCCCCAGGGCGAACGGATATTGTCAACCAGCATTCCGGTGACGGGATCATTCAGAGCGTCGAATATCCTCATAAGCGAAAGCACCAGACTGACAGCCGTAAACACGGACAGCGGCAAACTGAGGATATTGCTCAGGAAATAGAGCAGCGCGTTGGACTCAAAGGCGTAGAACATATCCCTTCCGATCGTTCCGAGCCCGAAGAAATACTTGTTTCGTTTAGCCTGTTTACTCATGACTCCTCCGTTGTGATCACATATATGTTGGAACTGAAATCGCCCTGCATCCTCATGCCGGGGTCATATCCTGTTCCCATGAATCTGGCGTTGAGCGACATACCGCTCATCAGCGCGGCTCCGGTCGCATCGCACTCCCTCTCCGCATCCTTCATCCGGTACTGTCTTCCGGCAGTGCGCACTAACGCTCCGTCAGGTCTGACCTTGACGGGAAGGATATGCCTCAAAAGGCCGCCGTACTGAGCTGCGTTCAGCAGCTGTCTTCTGCTGAACACGTTGTATATGGTCTCCATGTCCAGTCCTCGCGGATAGATCCTCTCGTATCCGGGTGCCGCGTGGACGATCTCATGGAACAGGCCGACTATCGCGATATTCCCTTCAGAGACCTGCATGCTGATGCCGTCCGGTGCTTTGAGCCTCCTGAAATCTCCGAACTGGAATACCTTTCTGTATCTTTTGTAGAAAGCGATCTGATCCTTTATCTCATCCGTTTCGACCGGACTCAGATCCGCCAGATCGAACTCATATCCAAGAAGTCCGTAGAACGAGATATTTCCTCTCGTGCTCAGCGGAGTATTCCTGAGTGTCTGAGCGTGAGGTGCCGCGGACACGTGAGCTCCTATCGTCGACAGCGGATACAGATAGGAAAGCTGGTACTGGATCCTGCATCTCTCCACAGCGTCGGTGTTGTCGGACGCCCAGACCTGCGGCGAGAAGCACATCATACCCAGATCGAATCTGTTGCCTCCGGAAGAGCAGCTCTCCAGCAGCACCTCGGGACGCGGTCCGAATATCCTTCTGAGCACGTCATACAGCCCCAGGATATATCTGTGGGCGCTGGCTCCGAGAGCCGTGGAGTGCCTGTTCATGTCCCATTTCACGTAGGACACTTTTCCCTCGTCAATGCATCGCGTCACGTTTTCGACGATATAATCCCTTACATCCTGTCTTGAAAGATCCAGAAGCAGTTCGTTCCTTCCGAGGACCGTGACTCCGTCCTCAGCCTGTATGGCCCATTCGGGATGCGCTCTGTAGAGTTTGCTGTCCGGATTGACTGCCTCCGGTTCGAACCAGAGCCCGAAGTCAAGTCCCATCGCGCTGAGCTTCTTCTGCAGTCCTGAGAGCCCTCCCGGAAGCTTCTTCCGGTTGACATCGTAATCTCCGAGTCCTGCCTTATCGCTGTTCCTGTCTCCGAACCAGCCGTCATCCAGCACGAACAGTTCACACCCCAGCTCAGCAGCTTTTTTACCAAGTGAGACCAGTTTGGACTCATTGAAGTCAAACATGCAGCCTTCCCAGTCATTGTACAGCACAGGCCGCTCTCTCCCCTGCCAGTATTCGGGGATCACGTTGTTGTTGACGAATCTGTGCATCTGATCCGACATGCCTCCGAATCCGCTGCCGGACCACACCATGACCGCTTCCGGAGTCTCAAACTTCTCTCCGGGAGCCAGGATCCAGTCAAAGGATACCGGCGAGATCCCCTGCACTATCCTCGTAAGTCCTTCATTCGTCTTCTGCACTCTGGAGTAATGGTTCCCGGAATATATGATGTTGAATCCCATGACTATTCCGTCAGTCTCCGTCGCCCCTGGCTCGCTCAGAATGAATCCCGGGTTGTGGAGGCAGGATGAGAATCCCGTCGTGCTCTCATTAACCACCCCGGACATCCCGACAGGTGCCCTGTATGGCTGCATCTCTGCTATCCACGCCCCGTTGTAGGTGGTTATTTCATAATCTCCCAGAATATCCATCATGGAAGACATTATCTTCTCAACATTTATATCTCTGTCGGTGTTGTTGCAGATGACGGTGCGCCTGGTGACAGCCGTATCGAACAGAGTATAGAACAGGTGCAGGGACAGCCTGCTGGGACTGGCCATTACGATCTCAAGAGTCTCAGCGTCACCATGCGCCTGCGGGAGGCCGCACTCTATCGGCACGGTATGGTCATATTTTCTGCTGAATGAGTACTTGAACGCTGCCGGGATCTCCCTGTCTATCTCCAGCGGGCTCTCTCTGTAGTCGCCCCTTCCCAGTGAGCTCCATTCCAGCGGGAGATACATCGGGATCTCCTCGCCCTCCGGGCCGTTGTTGGTCCCCCATCCGGTCCCATATCTGACAGCCAGCGCGTCATCGTCATCAATATCCACCGGCGCTCCGAAATGAAGATGCTCAAGATTCCCGCTCTCAGTGGCTCTGAACATATAGGATATGTTGCTGTTCTTTAGAAGGAATTTGTTTTTGTTTATGATTATCATGAACTGCGCTCCTTATCTGAAGCCTTAAGCGTAAGGATCATGGAGTATTCGTTCAGCATGGTCCCGTTTTTCAGCCTTATACCGTTCGGGCGGACCCCGCTTATCCTGAACCCCATCTTTTCATAGAGGGCTCTCGCCCTGCTGTTGCCTTCCACAAAATCCAGCTCAAGCTGCAAGACACCTTCCTTGCTGCCGGCAACGGCGATGATCTCTTCCATCAGTCTGGTTCCCATACCGAGGCCCCAGAACTCCTTAAGGACTGTGATCGCTACGGATCCCCGATGTCTGGTCTTTATGTTCTTTCCGAACGACACCTGACACATAGCGGCTACTCTTCCGTCAACAAGGCAAAGCAAGGCACATTCGGAATCGGATGCATTCCAGGTCTCAAAAAGGCGTTTCTCCCCTTCGTATGTGTATTTGTCGCATTCTTCAGGATATCTGAGAATAAACTCCGTCTCGCATGCAGTCTGGTATAGCCAGTCCAGCGTGCTCTGTATGTCTTCCTCACGCGGGCAGCGTATGACCGCTTCCGTTCCGTTTTTCAGTCTGAAATGCTTCTCCTGTATCTGCATGTCATTGCCTCATGTTTTCTGCAGCAGATTCCCGTTCCGTTTCTTCGCTCTCTGTTTATAAGATGTATGCTGCCGCTACCGCGAACACCAGAGCCGGCAGATAATTGGCGACGCGCACCTTTCTCTCCCAGATCAGATTGATGCCGACGCAGAAGATCAGCACCGAGCCTACCATGGAGAGATTCCCGAGGGCCTTTTCGGTCAGCAGCGGTTCCACCGCTCTGGCTCCCAGAGTCAGCAGCCCCTGGATGACGCCTACGGGAACAGCGGAGAACATGCACCCGATCCCCATGGATCCGCTAAGCACCATCACGATTATGAAGTCGAGTATCGACTTGGTCATCAGTATCGACGAATCCCCATAGATGCCGTCCTTTACGGAACCCACTATTGTCATCGCTCCGATACACACAGTGAAGGTCGCAGTTATGAATGCGTCTACGAATCCGGCATCACCTGAGTTCCCGCTCTTTTCACGCAGCCATGTCCCGATATCCTCGAACCGCTTTTCTATGTCCAGCAGTTCTCCGACCACCGCTCCCAGAACCATGCAGATGACCAGGAACATGCCGTTCTGACTGCTGACGCCATTACCGGATACCGACAGCATGCCTTCCAGCGCGCCGGTTATGCCCAGAAAGAGAGTGCTCACGCCGCACGCCTTGCTCAGCGTATCGCGGAACTGCTCGGAGATCCTCTTTCCGAAGAATCTTCCCAGCAGTCCGCCTGCGATTATCGCCGCTATGTTAATCAGAGTGCCCATATCGTTTTTCTGTATTTCAGATCAGCGGACTCCAGTTGAGCGGAGGACAAAGCTCAATGTAGAGCTTGATGAGCTCCTCGTCATAGGCTTCCTTGAGCTCGTTCTTTTTGTCTATGACCATCGTATACCTGTGATCGGCCGTATAGGTCTTCCACTCAGGCAGGTACTCGTTGTTAGGATCTCCGCACTTTATGAAGTTAAGATACGCGTTGCCGATTGCATCTGCGTTCTGCTTGCCGTATACAGGCTCATTGTCAATGGGAGCTTTCTCCGAGTTCCAGAACGCGAACGGGATATCCGCTCCGTGCCATGCGGGCATCCTTCCCTCGGAAGGCATGTTGAAGGC
>JAFZZV010000148.1 GCA_017828855.1 Oscillospiraceae bacterium
TCCAACACCGTGGGGCTTCACCTCGCGGTAAAGATCCTCAAGATGAACAACGGATGGCAGGACGGAGATGAGATCATCTCCTCGCCGATCACGTTCGTCTCCACCAACCTCGCGATCGAGTACGAAAACATGCATCCCGTGTTCGCGGATGTTGACGAGTATCTGTGCATAGATCCGGATGACGTCGAAAGGAAGATCACCGACCGCACCAGGGCTGTCATCTTCGTGGGATATGGCGGGCGTGTAGGACAACTTGACAAGGTCATCGACATCTGCAAGCGTCACGGACTCAGGCTGATCCTTGACGCGGCGCATATGTCCGGGACCAGAGTTGACGGTGTTTGCCCCGGAACGTGGGACGGAGTCGACGTCGCGGTCTATTCCTTCCAGGCAGTTAAGAACCTGGCGACCGGTGACAGCGGTATGATATGCTGGGCGGATGAGAAGTCCGCTGAGCTCACGCGCATGCTCGCATGGTGCGGCATCAACAAAGACACCTATGCCCGTTCCAATAAAGGCACATATGCCTGGAAATACGATGTCGACTATATCGGATACAAATACAACGGAAACTCGATAATGGCTGCGATCGCACTTACCCAGCTCAAGTATCTGGACGAGGAGAACGTGCGCAGGCGTGAGATCGTCGACATGTACAATGAGGGATTCAAGGACAACCCGAGGATCAAGGTCATACCCGCTTCTCATGCGGATGAGTGTTCGTTCCACCTCTACGAACTGGTCGTGCCTGACCGTGAGGATCTGCTCAACAAGCTCGCCGATGTCGGCATCAACTGCGGCGTCCACTACCGCGACAATACGGAATACAGCGTGTTCGCGTACGGGGACGGACAAGCTCCGAAAGCCAGGGAGATAAGCCAGCATCTTATCACCATGCCGCTGCATCTGTGGCTGTCCGATGATGATGTAAAGAGCATCATCAAGGCTGTCAACGAGTACGCCTGATACCTCCTTGAGAAGGACGGTGTGTGACTGAAGAGGGAAGGAGAGCGGTGGGATATGGATGTCGAAAGAGTCGGTAAAGCTATCGCTTTTCTTCGGAAGCGCGCGGGATATACGCAGAAAGACCTGGCAGACCGTATAGGGATCAGCGACAAAGCTGTCTCGAAATGGGAGAGAGGCATAAGCCTCCCGGATACGTCGCTGCTGGGCAAACTGTCGATCCTGCTCGACACTGACACTGACAGCCTGCTGTCGGGAGATGTCATTCATCATGATGCGAGATGGAGAGGCATACTCCGTCTGGACGAGAATCCGAGCGGCATTGGAGCCGGCACTGTGATATTCGATAAACCGCTGGTTTACTTCCTGCTTGGGTATTTCATGCTCGTCGGCATCAGGGAGATCAGCATAGAATGCGACGAAGCCAGCAGGGATTTCATCCACAGCACGCTCGGAAACGGAGAACGTTTCGGGATACACATCTATCTGGATGGAGAAGAGGGCAGTCAGGCTGAGAATTGTATGGTGGTCCTGGGCAGGAGCATCGTTTACGGAGTGGATCAGACAAGGTTCTTCCAGAAGGCGATGATGCATACAGACAGGTTCACTGTGCTGTCCCTTCCCAAGGGGATGAGGAGCGGTCAGCAGGGACTGAATTTCGATTCGGACAGGAAGATAGTGGAGGACGGGCACGAGGATCAGGTCTCCACGCAGTACAATTATTACTATATGCCCATTTTCTTCTGCACTTCTGAGCAGCTTAAAGTCCTCGGCGATCTCGGAAGGCTCACTACGGAGTCTTTTGACCGCATCGGAGAGATATACACGGAGGTCCTTGACAGGGGCTATGTGCAGCTGCCGGTGGATACGTGGGAGGACGTATCGGAAGCGTCTGCGTTCATCAGAACGGTGCAGAAAGCCTGCGGAATGGAGGTCTACTGCCTTGAGGAGATCGCCTGGAGACGCGGAATGATCACCACCGAACAGCTGAAAGCGTTCGGGGAGGAGAAGAAGGATGACCCGCACGGACAGTACATCCTCAGCCTGATCAAGGAAGAATAGGCAGGAAAAATAAACCAGGAGTCGGTTGTTCATGACCGGCTCCTTTTTATAATTTATAAGGAATTATTCAGCGGCGGCTCATAGCGCCCTGCCAGTGGAGGAACAGAATGGCTCAGAAAAAGATACTCATACCCGGCGGAAAGGTCTCGGACTGGGCGCTGGTAAATGCCGCACATCGCCTCGGACTTTATGTCATCACTTCGGGCACCAACAGGAACGCCCCGGCGCATCAGTTTGCGGATGAATATGTCTATGCAGACTATTCCGACAAGGAAGCGATGCTCCAGCTCGCGATCGACAAAAAGATCGATTACATGTGCTCCTGCGCAAATGACTTCGGAATGATGTCGACAGCGTATGTCTGCGAGAAGCTCGGGCTTCCGGGGCACGACTCCTACGAGACGACATGGACGCTGCATCACAAGGATACTTTCAAACCGATAGCGGAGAAGCTCGGGATCCATTCACCGGTATCCAGGGTATTCACCGACAGAGATCAGGCCGTGGAGTTCCTAAAGAACGCCGACAGGCAGATGATCGTAAAGCCCAGCGACAACGTTGCTAGCATAGGGGTCTCGGTACCCAGGACAGACGCAGAGATCATCAGTTCCGTGGATCTGGCTTTCGAGAAGTCAAAGACCAGGACGGTCCTGATCGAGCCGTATCTGGAAGGTTTTTTTGCAACAGTCACTTCCATGATCATAGATCAGAAAGTCGTCGCATTTTTTGCGAATTCCAGCTGCAAGTACCCTCAGGGTGAGGTGATCGGGCCTGAATTCCCGGCCAATGAGAGGGACAACGGAGGCTCACAGCCCGCGCTCCACTTCAACGATTTTGCGCCTTCCATCATCGAGGACTTCAACAAGATCGCGCAGGAGCTGAAACTGGTAGACGGAAAGTTCCACTGCGAGCTGCTCATAGCTCCGGACCACACGGCACAGATATTCGATGTGCACAGACGTATGTCAGGCGAAGGCACTCCGTGGCACGAGTGGAACGAGACCACCGGCCTCTGCTGGGAGGAATGGGTAGTCAAGGCCGAATGCGGAATGGATCTGTCGGATTTCCCGGTCGGGATCAAACAGAACAGGTTCTTCCACAACCGCAATATATACGCACCCAAGAACGGGATAATCTCCAGGATCGTTCTGGACGAGTACCTCACCAAGCACCTTCATCACGGATATCCCGGCAAGGAATATGTCCTGTATGACAAGTTCGTATCGGACCACAGACATGAACCGGTCGCGAACCTGAAGTTCGAGTTCGATTCACAGAGCGAGATGGAATTCATCGCGGATAACACAGTAGATAACTTTTATCCTCACATTCGGTTTGAGTATAAAAGCTTCTGAAATAGAAAGGAAAAAAACATGAAAAAAGCAATCAGATTCGTTTCAATGATCCTTTGTCTGGTTCTTCTTTGCTGCTGTCTCTCTTCTTGCGGACAGAAGAAGGAAGAGGAAGGCAATGGCGACGGCGATCTCAGCGGCAAGACACTGACCATCGGCCTCGTTTCCTCCCTTGCAGACAACACTGGTAAACTGCATCAGGAAGTCATTAACCTTTTCATTGACAAGTGGAACAAAGAAGGAACTCTTTACGGTGCAAACGTCAAGCTCGTAGCCTACGACAACCTCAACAACGGTGCGCAGGATACGGAGATGTCCATCAAGTGCGTGCAGAAGCTCCTCTCCAGCGATCACGCACAGGTCATCATCCCCGGACAGCTCTCCAACATCATCCAGGCAGTCGGTGGCCTCATCAATGACGGCGAAGCAGTCGGCATCGGCCTCGGTCTGGCTCCCACATGGATGGAACAGGGCTGGGAGTACGTATATCGCACAGCTCTCAACAACAACTTCCAGATCCCCTCTGTCACGGCGACAATGAATTCTCTCAACCAGAAGAATATCGCCATTCTTTATCAGAACACAGATAACTGCCTGACTTTCCGTGACTCCATCAAGGCCGCTGCAATAGAAGACGGTCTGAATGTCGTTGCAGAGGAAATGCTTGCGGACGGAAGCGGAACCGGCATCACCGGACAGATCACAAGCGTTATCAACAGCGATCCCGATACGATCTTTGTCACAGCAATGGGCGGCAGCTTCGGCACCGTTGTAAAGCAGCTGAGACAGTCAGGTTACAAGGGAATGATCTATATCGGCCAGATCCTCATGACCACAGAGGTCGACTCCATCGGTGACGAAGAGGTCAACGGCGTTATCATGTGCTCCCCGTACGTCAGCTATGAACGCATCGAAGACTGCAATAACGACTTCGTTAAGAGCTGCCTCCAGGAGTTCTACGACAAGTACGGTTATTGCCCGGTCGACGACCAGTTCTACAAGATGTGGGATGCTATGCTCCTCGTCCAGAATGCAGTCCTCGCTGCTAAGTCAGTTGACGCAGCCGATATGCAGAAGGCGATCAGCACCCTCAAGTTCGACGGAACTGCCGGAACAATGGATTTCACCAAGGGAAGCAACGAATGCTACTACGGAGCCCGTGCATGGGTCTACACCGGTCAGGGAGTCGGCGGAGCTCCTGTCGCTCTGGAAGACTGGCTGACCATGGATGTCTCTAAGAAAGTGATCATCACGAAACAGAGCTGACACTCCGAAATAAGCAAGGGTGGTTTGCATATCAAAAGTCTGCAAATCACCCTTTTTTATCAGAAACGTTTTGAGGATAAAAATGAACGATACATTGAAACTGATCCTCCAGCTAATGATCCCCGGCCTGTGCCTTGGCTGCGTGTACGGCCTGAACGGTATCGGAGCCGCGTTGCTGTACAAGGGATCTCATACTATCAACAATGCTCAGGGTGCTGTCGTTGGATTCGGAGCGCTTTTGGGCTATTCGCTTCAGAATCGCGGGCTTGGGCTTATCTCCTCAACGATCATCGCGACGATAGCATGTTTTTTCGTCGGCGTTTTGCTGCAGGTCGGAGTCATCAGTCAGATAGAGAAGAAAGCACCAATTTATGTTGTTATTGCCACTCTGGCGCTCAGTATTGTCATAACAAATGCTAACTATCTTATTGTTGGATCATATACTTATGATTCAGCAGTAATACTTATAAACGTAAGCAAGTATCTGCATATAGATTCAGTAAATGTAGATATTCTCTGGTCGAATATTGTTGCGATCGCTGTTTCTTTCATTGCCATGGTGTCGGTCCATTTCTTCCTGAATAAGACAAAGTTCGGATCTGCTATGAGGGCTGCTGCTATGGACCCGTTTGCGGCTGAATCATGCGGGATCAGCGTTGTAAAAACAAGGGCAGTCACATGGGGCATCATGTCTGCTCTGGGAGCCTTGGGCGGGTGTCTCACCGGCCCGCTGTTTGGCGTAAGCGCCGGCATCGGTATAGCTGCAGGTGCAAAAGGCAATACAGGCGCAGTTCTGGGCGGATACGGAAACATGTATGGCGCCATCATCGGAGGGATGATAATCGGTATCGTGGAAACGATATTCGGATATATATACAGTCCGTACCAGACGGCGTTCACCAACGCGCTGTTCCTGATCTTTATCCTGCTGCTGCCGCACGGGATCATGAACGAGAAAGCTATCGAGGAGGGTTGATATGGAAGAAAGATCAAAAGAGAGATCTTCCTCAAGGAAGAATATCTACAGGATCTCCGGGATCGTTCTGGCTGTACTGATAGCTTTGCTCCTGCCGGTGATCTGTGGCTTTCTTGAGAGCGGCGCATATTACCTGAACGTCATCAATTACATCTTTGTCTATACCATTGCTTCTACCGGACTTAACGTCATGACCGGGTATTCCGGACAGATAAACCTGGGAGGCGCGGCTTACTTTTCTGTCGGTGCGTACGCTGTGGTGATACTCTGCAATGCCGGCGTGCCGACGCTGCTGAGCGTCGTTTTGGCGATGCTGGTCGTCGCATTCTTCGGATTCCTCACTGCTGTCCCGGCAGCAAAACTCAAGTATCACTTTCTTGCGCTGGCTACAACAGCCGTCGGAGAGGTGGTCAACAACCTGCTGACTGTTTCTCCCGGCGGTATCACGAACGACACGCACGGCATGTTCGTGAAAGCGCTTGTCCTGTTCGGGTTCAAGTTCAAGAGCGATGCAAGTCTTTATTATCTGCTGCTTATAATGACCGCGCTCTGCCTGCTGTTTACATGGGCATTCCTCCATTCAAGGACAGGACGCGCCTGTGTTGCTACGAGAGACAGCGTTGATGCTGCAGGCAGCTGCGGCATAGATGTAAGGCAATACAAGATCATAGCAACAGTAGTCTCGTGCGTGATGATAGGATTTGCCGGATTCCTGTTCGCTTATCTTAACAGGTATATCTCACCGGATACATTTGCCGCCGGAAAGTCGACGATGTTCATGTCCATGATGATGCTCGGTGGGTCCGGAACACTTTTCGGGCCGTTTCTCGGCGCGGTACTGATCACCCTGATAATGGAGCTTTTGAGAGGCATACAGGGCAGCGGACCTTATATGCAGCTGACTTATGGCTTTATTCTCCTGATCGAAATGATGTTCATGCCTCAGGGAGTATCCGGAGCGATATCCGATTACAAGTACAAGAAAGACAGAAGACGGATGGAAGCGGCAGGAGGTGACGGGAAAGATGCTTAAGATAGATCACCTGACACTGCATTTTGAGGGACTTGTCGCTACAGACGATATCTGTATGGAAGTCGAAGACCACAAGGTCACAGCGCTCATCGGACCCAACGGCGCAGGGAAGACCACTATCTTCAACCAGATCGCCGGAGTCTACAAGCCGGACGAAGGCAAAATATATCTTGACGGAGAGGACATCACAGGGCTCAGACCTTTTGAGGTCTGCCAGAAGGGTATCACCAGGACTTATCAGGTGATAAAGCTGTTCAGCGGGATGTCAGTTATAGATAACGTTCTTGTCGGAATGCATACCAAGCTTGAACGCAATTTCTGGCAGGATGTGTTCCATTCCAGGAGCATGAGGGAGAGCGAGAAGGAAGCCTTCAAGAAGGCTCATGAACTGCTTGAGCTCGTTGGACTGGATCAGTATGCGGACCACCCGGCAGGATCTCTGGCCTACGGCCAGCAAAGGCTTGTAGAGATCGCAAGGGCGCTGGCACCTTCGCCGAAGCTCGTACTGTTTGACGAGCCTGCGGCCGGCATGAACCTGAAGGAAAAGAACGACCTCAACGAGATGATCCGCAGGATCATCGACATGGGCACAACGGTGCTGCTGGTAGAGCACGACATGAGCCTTGTCATGAATGTGGCGGATATCATCTATGTTATTAACTCGGGACAGAACCTGGCTAAAGGATCACCTAAGGAGATATCCGAGGATCCCGCGGTCATCGAGGCTTATCTGGGAAGGGGTGAGATTTGATGGGACATATGCTTGAACTGTCCGATTTTCACTACTATTACGGCCAGATCCACGCAGTAAAGGGCATCAGTTTCTACGTGGACGAAGGTGAGATAGTCACACTGATCGGCGCCAACGGCGCAGGCAAGTCAACGACCCTCAATTCCATAGCCGGTCTCACGAGAGCTCTCGGAGTCAAGGGCAGGATCACCTATAAGGGAGTGGATATAGCCGGCAAGTCGGGCCACAATATCTGCAAGATGGGAATGATGGCCGTCGTGGAGGGAAGACACGTCTTCCCGCAGCTCACCGTATATGAGAACCTCAGGATGGGAGCGTACCGCAGGAACGACACCAAAGAGGTCCTGAAGGACATTGAGGAGGTGTTCGACTTCTTCCCCAGGCTGAGGGAGCGCAGGGAGCAGATGGGCGGAACTCTGTCCGGAGGCGAGCAGCAGATGCTTGCGATCGGGAGGGCACTCGTCAACAAGCCGGATCTGATCCTTCTTGATGAGCCTTCTTTGGGACTCGCCCCGATCATAGTGGAGGATATCTTCCGCAAGATCAAGGAGATCAACGAGGTCAACGGGACCACGATCCTTCTGGTGGAACAGAACTCCAATATCGCGCTGCACACTGCCAGCCGCGGTTATGTGCTGCAGAACGGTGAGATCGTGATAGAGGGAAAGTGCGAAGACCTCCTGAACGATCCGAAGGTCCAGCACGCCTATCTGGGTCTGACTTGAGCCTTGCAGGACTGCGGTGCTAGGCGGACCGTAAAGTTAACAGAATAATCAGATACGATAAAGGCGCCTGTCTCTCTGTAGACAGGCGCCTGCGCTAAACATCGGTTCACTGCATATAGTAGTCTTTGTACCACTGTGCGAAATGCCTGAGGCCTTCACGGATGCCGATACCGGGAACGAAACCGAAGTCTTTCTTCAGCGCTTCCGAATCCGCATAGGTCACGGGAACATCTCCGGGCTGCATCTCCACGAGTTCGCGGTGGCCTTCGAAGTCGTAGTCGGCGGGAAGAACTCCTGCCGCGACCAGCTCCTCCTGAAGCGTGGATATGTAATCCAGCAGGTTCTCGGGCGTACCTCCGCCTATGTTGTAAACTGCGTACGGGGGTACCGGTAGGCCGTCTTCGCCGGTCTTTCTTTCCGGAGCTCCTTTCATGACACGGATGATACCTTCAACGATGTCGTCGACATATGTGAAATCCCTCTTCATGTTGCCGTAGTTGAAGATCCTGATCGTCTCACCCGCTACAAGTTTCTGTGTCGCGGAAAAATAGAACATATCCGGGCGGCCTGCAGGTCCGTACACCGTGAAGAACCTGAGCCCTGTCGACGGGATATCATAGAGCTTTGAGTAGGCGTGAGCCAGCAGCTCATCGCTTTTTTTTGTTGCAGCGTACAGGGAGACCGGGTTGTCTACCTTGTCAACTGTGGAGAAGGGAACTTTCTTGTTGCCGCCATATACCGATGAGGAAGACGCGTATACGAGGTGCTCGACCGGATTGTGACGGCACGCCTCCAGGATGTTGTAGAAGCCGATGATGTTGGACTGGATATATACATCAGGGTGATCGATGGAATACCGGACACCTGCCTGCGCCGCGAGATTGACCACAACGGATGGGGAATGCTCAGCGAATATGCGGTCTATCAGCGCTCTGTCGGATATGTCCCCCCTGATGAAAATGTGTCTGACGATGCTCTCTTTTGCGGCCTTCTCGATCAGGCTGAGCCGGTAATCCTTGAGCGCGGGATCATAGTAATCATTCATGTTGTCAAGGGAGATCACAGTCCCGCTCTCCATCTCACTGAGGAGACGCAGCACCAGGTTGGCTCCGATGAAGCCGGGAGATCCCGTCACCAGGATGGTCTTCCCGTTCAGATCAACAGTGGCTTTTCCCATTCTCAGTCTCTCCTGAACAGATCGCGAGTATAGACTTTTTCTTCCACATCGCCAAGAACTTCCGGATCAAAGCGGTTGGCAAGTATTACATCGGATTCTGATTTGAATCTTGACAGATCATTTACGACTTTAAATCCATAGAACTCTGATCCGTCTTCCAGTGTGGGTTCGTAGATGATTATCGGTATGCCGCTGGCTTTTATGTATTTCATAACATCCTGTATCGCAGATGCACGGAAGTTATCGGAATTGCTCTTCATTGTAAGCCGGTATACACCGACTGTTCCCGGATCTTTTGCGATGATCTGATCTGCGATAAATTCTTTGCGGACTGTGTTGGATTTGACGACTGCCTCTATCATGGTCTGGGGAACGTCCTTGTAGTTGGCGAGGAGCTGTTTCGTGTCCTTGGGCAGGCAGTATCCGCCGTATCCGAAAGACGGGTTGTTGTAGTGGCTTCCGATTCTTGGATCCATGCACACGCCGTCAATGATCATCTGGGTGTCAAGACCTTTTGTCTGCGCATATGTGTCGAGCTCGTTGAAGTATGAGACGCGGACTGCGAGATATGTATTGGCGAAAAGCTTGATTGCTTCCGCTTCGGTGAGGTGTGTGATCAGTACAGGGATGTCCTGCTCCGCCGTGCCGGCTCTCTTCTCCTCTTCTCTGGCACCTTCCAGAAGCAGGTCAGCGAACATCTGCGCCTCTTCCTTCTGGTCGTCATCGCACCCGACGACTATGCGGGAAGGATGGAGGTTGTCATAGAGCGCCTTGGACTCACGGAGGAACTCCGGGCTGAAGATGATGTTCTTCACTCCGTATTTATTTCTCACGCTCTCAGTGTATCCGACCGGTATCGTGGATTTGATCACCATAAGCACGTTGGGGTTGACCTTGAGGGTCCATTCGATCGCGTCCTCCACTGCGGATGTGTCGAAGAAGTGGTTCTCCTCATCATAGTTTGTCGGGGTCGCGATTATCACGAGCTCCGCTCCGCTGTAAGCGGCAGCTTTATCCGTGGTGGTGTGCAGGTTCAGGCTGCGCTCCCCGTTCCTGGCTTCCCTGAAGAAGCGCTCGATCTCGTCGTCCTGGATCGGGCTGATGAACTCATTGAGCCTCTCCGCCTTCTTGGGCGTGGTGGTGATCGCGGTCACCTCATGCTTCTGGGCGAGAAGGACTGCCAGGGATAGCCCGACATATCCGACTCCTGCTACTGTGATTCTCATTTATACTCCGTTTTGTTATTTGATTTATTGTCTATAGAAGAAACAGAAATACAATAATCTGCATATTGCTCGGACATGTTCCGCCAATTATCCTTCGCTTCTCCTATGACTGCTCCGCATGACTCCCTGTAAAGTGACCACACAAACCAATAATACGCAATTAGTGCAGTATAAACCAGATAGTGAAACACCTTTCTATCTGTCACTTCTTCCCCAAGATACTCAATGATAAACCTGCGAGCCTCATCGAAACCGTACATAGCATCTACGATATAGTATCCTATATCAATTCCGGGATCCGAATACCCGGAATACTCCCAATCGATTAGAATCA
>JAFZZV010000149.1 GCA_017828855.1 Oscillospiraceae bacterium
CGACTACTCCAAGCAGCCTTCAAAGGCGATGTTCAAGTACCGTGCGGCTTTCATGAGAAATGACAGCGAGCGCTACGGTGAGTTCATCAACAAGGTATCCAGGGGCGAGGCTAAGCTCAATGCAAATACACTCATGCCTTACGAGCTTGTTGACAGATACCTCACATCAGGCTGGGGAAGAAAGTCTTTCATGGTGGACATCTCCGAGGACGAGAAGAAGGTGCTGAACGCGACATGGGAGTCTCTGCCTGATTTCGGCGGAGCTGAGAACGCCATCGCCGTGATCGACACATCCGGTTCTATGTACTGGACTTCAGGCCCAAAGCCTGCAAGTGTCGCGCTGTCGCTCGGCCTGTACTTTGCTGAGCGTAATAAGGGCATCTTCCATAACCACTTCATCGAGTTCTCACGCACTGCGCGTCTGATCGAGATCAAGGGCGATACTTTTGCCGACAGACTCAGATACATCGCGTCTTTCAATGAGATCGCTGATACAAACGTCGAGGCTGTGTTCGACCTCATCCTCAGAGCTGCGGTCAAAAACAGCATCCCTCAGGAGGAGATGCCGGCCACTCTGTACATCATCTCTGACATGGAGTTCAATTGTGCCGTCAGAAATGCCGGAACAACAAACTTTGAGAACGCAAAAAACAGATACGCTCAGTTTGGTTACAAACTGCCTGACGTCGTGTTCTGGAACGTCCAGAGCCGCAACAGACAGCAGCCTGTCACTATGAATGAGCAGGGAGTCGCGCTCGTAAGCGGCTGCACTCCAAGACTGTTCTCAATGGTAGCCGGCGGCCGGATCGATCCATACAGCGTGATGATGGACGTGATCGGCAGCGAGCGTTACGAGAAGATCGTTGCATAGGTGAATGCTCCGGAACAACTCCGGGGCATTTATTGTGCGCTGATTATGCTATTATTAATATGTGGGAGTGGATCACAGGCGAAGGCACAAAGCTCAAAAGCGAGTTCCTTCAGTATGAGATCCTTGAAGGAAAGGAGTAAATATGGCCTGGTATGAAGAAGCCGTATTTTATCATATATATCCGTTAGGTCTTTTGGGAGCGCCCGGCTGCAATGACTACAGCAGATCTGCCGGCAGGCTGCAGGAGATGAATGGCTGGATCTGCCATATGAAGAAGGCCGGATTCACGGCTCTGTATTTTGGGCCGTGCTTTTCGTCAGGGTCTCACGGATATGATACGACGGATTACCGCAGAGTAGATGAAAGATTGGGGACAAATGAAGACCTGAAAGAGATGGTCCGCCGCTGTCATCAGGAGGGTATCCGCGTGATACTTGATGGAGTATTCAACCATACCGGGCGTGATTTCTTCGCTTTCCGGGACCTGATAGAGAACAGGGAATACAGCCGTTACCGTGACTGGTACAGTTATGTCGACTTCGGAGGGAACAACGAATACGGAGACGGTTTTTCTTATGAAAACTGGGGCGGATTCAATCTTCTTCCGAAACTGAACCTATATAACCGTGAAGTGAGGGGCTACCATCTGGAGACAGTTCGTTTCTGGGTGCAGGAATTTGATATTGACGGTCTGCGGCTTGATGTTGCAGATGCTTTGAACCATGATTTTTTACATGAACTGCGTGTTATGACTGCGGATCTCAAGGAGGACTTCTGGCTGATGGGAGAGGTGATCCACGGTGAGTATCAACGCTGGGTAAACCCGGATATGCTGCATTCAGTGACCAACTATGCTCTTCACAAAGCTCTGTACAGCGGGCATAACGATCACAATTATTTTGAGATAGCACATACCATACGCCGCCAGGACCAGATGGGCCTTGTCGGTAAAGAGCATCTGTATAATTTTGCCGATAACCACGATGTGGAGCGTATTATCACAAAGCTCAGGGACAAGAGACACTATATTCCGCTCCATGTCCTTTTATACACGCTTCCGGGGATCCCTTCCGTTTATTACGGCTCGGAGTTCGGCATAGAGGGAAGAAAGGAGAGAGGCTCAGACGCTTCGCTCCGGCCGGCGCTTTTGCTTGAGGAGCTATTGGCTGAAGAAAACTTCCATCTGCAGATCATCAGTGCGCTTGGCAGGATACATAACAGTGAATCAGCGCTATGGTACGGAGATTACCGCGAGCTGGATCTGACGACAACAAAATATGCATTCATGAGAGGTGATATAATTGTGACAGTAAACAACAGTGATAACGCTGAAACGTTTGATCTGATGCTCGATGGTTCCTACACCGGAGCGTTAACGGGAAGAGAGATAAGTTCAGAAAACGGGATATTGCATTTTACAATTGAAGGAAACTTTGGCGAGATATGGCTTCCTGACTGATTGGATCAGGAGCGATCGATAGAAAAGGAGATTAAAAATGGATCACGAAACAAGAAGAAGTATCGTATTCATAGGTTCTGAGTGCTATCCGTTCGTAAAGACCGGAGGCCTTGGTGATGTAATGTATGCACTGCCTAAGGCTCTGGCAGACATGAACTGCGATGTGAAGGTCATACTTCCGCGCTATCACTGCATACCGGCGAAGTACCAGGAAAAGATGGTCTATCGCGGTTCATTCGACATGGATCTCTGTGAAGACGGAAGATCATATTATGTCGGCATTATGGAATATGTATGGGATGGGGTGGTATATGATTTCATCGACAATGATGAGTTCTTTTCATACGGAAACCCATATACCAATCTGGTAGATGATATCCCTAAGTTCTGCTATTTTTCCAAAGCGGCACTCGCTGCCCTGAATTACATGGACTGGATCCCGGATATCATCCACTGCCATGACTGGCAGGCGAGTCTGGTGCCGGTGATGCTGCGTACACTGTTTGGCGGGACGGCGCTTAGCAATTCCAGGTCGATCCTGACGATACACAATCTGCGGTTCCAGGGCGTGTACAATATCCCTACGATTCGTTACTGGACCAATCTGCCTGATTATGTATTCAATGTGGATGTGTTCAAGACAGGATATGAAGACGCCAATATGCTGAAGGCAGGACTTGCCTATGCAGACATCATTACCACAGTGAGTGAGACCTATGCCGGAGAGATCCAGACTGAGTTCTACGGAGATGGCCTGGACGCACATATACGTCACCATTCCGGGAAACTTCGCGGGATCGTTAACGGTATCGATGTGGTGCAGTGGGATCCTGACAACGATCCAAAACTGTCGACTGCATACAATATTAAAAACGTTCTGAATAACAAGAAAGAGAATAAAAAGGCGCTTCAGGAGGAGCTTGGACTTGAGGTTGACGAGGACAAATTCGTGATCGGACTCATTTCAAGGCTGACAAATCAGAAAGGCCTGGATCTGGTCAATGAAGTCCTTCCGGGACTTATTGACGGCAATACACAGGTGGTGGTGCTCGGGACAGGCGACTCTTATTACGAGGAGTCATTCCGCTACTTTGAGACACAGTACAAAGGTAGTGTGTGTTCATGCATCATGTATGATGAAGGCAGGGCTCACAGGATCTACGCAGGCGCGGATGCGCTTCTGGTTCCTTCCCTGTTTGAGCCATGCGGTCTCACACAGCTCATTGCCATGAGATACGGTACGGTCCCTATCGTTCGCGAGACCGGCGGACTTAAGGATACTGTTGAGCCTTACAATATGTTCACTAACGAGGGCAACGGGTTTACCTTCGACCGTTACGAATGCGGCCTTCTGTATGACGCGATAAACCGCGCAAAAACTCTCTATTTCACTGACCGCAGTGATTGGGATGAGATGGTCAAACGTGACATGGCAAAGGATGTATCGTGGAGCGCGTCAGCTGAAAAATACAGAGAGTTATATATGGAGCTGAAACCGGCCTTTGAATAAGGAGAGATCCTCTGCTTTCGCGAATCGATATGAGTATTGGAGCGATTTATGAAGAAACTGTTTACTGTCCTGCGGCAGGGCAATATTGATGAACTGAAAAGATTGATCGCAAAGGATCCGGACCTGGTAAACTGTGTTGCGGGCCCTACACCGAAAAAAGATCATGGGCAATCGCCTCTTCAGGTCGCATTAAAAACCGGCCGGATCGATATAGCCGAATTCCTGGTAGATAATGGTGCCGATCTGAACTTTATGGAAGCGGAAGACGATGATCCGGGATTGAGAGCTCCTGTGATATTTGATGCAATAACCGCAGCTATCACTTCTCTTTGTTACAGAAGATTTGATACTTCCGATAAAGCACTGGCTCTGCTGGAGAAAATGATCGGTCTTGGCGCGGATGTAAACGTTTTCACATCTAACGGCCTTGGAACGATGAACTGGGCAATAATGAAGGCTGACCAGATCATCAGTGCCCCGGGGATATATGCTGAGTCACAGAACGAAGCAAGAAAAAAGCTCGCCGCCGTTCTGGACCTTCTGATAGATAACGGAGTCGACTATGTTGCCTGGGCTAACAGGGGGTATTATCCTGAGCCGTCTCCCGGCCCGACAAGCAGAAGGCTGTTCATAGATCCGATACGCGCGGATGATGATCTGAGATTTGACCGCATAATGGATATGCGCAACTTTTTGCAGGAGCACTTCAACAAGCGCAATATCAGGTTCTGACAGTAATTTATTGATATTCTTATCCATACCCTATAAGATTATTTCAAAGAGGATCATCGGTCATATAAAAGCTGATCGCTGACAGGAGATCAAAATAAGGAGGCAGACATGCGAGAATGGACACTGGAGGAGCGTTATCGTGTTCTGGAAAGCCCGGAAGACATCCGTGAGCTGCACGACAGAAACGCCGCATCGATATACCGGCAGACATATCACGTCCAGCCTGTAACGGGATTGTCGAGCGATCCTAACGGCTTTGTAAAGCACAACGGGCTTTGGCATCTTTTCTATCAATGGTGTCCATGGGGCGCGGTGCATGGTCTCAAGTACTGGTACCATGTAACGTCTGAGGACCTGGTCGTCTGGAAGAATGCAGGCGTCGGACTGAAGCCTGACCGTGATTTTGACAACAAGGGAACACACTCCGGATCGGCGATATCGGTCGCCGACAAACTGTATTTCTTCTACACGGGCAATCACCGCGA
>JAFZZV010000150.1 GCA_017828855.1 Oscillospiraceae bacterium
GGCCCGGAGCCCCGGCCGCTGATGAGGCTCATAGCAGAGCGGGGATGGAGCCCGACTTTTATATGCGAGTCCGACGGGACACAGGCGGAGGATGCGGTCATCCTCAAACAGATGTATGAGGAGGAGCTGTCGCTGCTGTGACGGCGTCCTTGAGTTTTTTCCCCTCACCCAATAAAATAGTATTGTCACGGGAACGCGCTTCCAATGTATCGCGGATCCGGCGCGGAGGCAGAGATGTTTGAGAGCTTTCTCGGCAATGAAGAACTGAAGAAAGAGATCTCCGCTCGCCTTGAGTCGGGGAATTTCCCGCATGCGGTATCCTTCTCCGGAGAGGAAGGAACCGGATGTGACTTTTTTGCGAGACTGGTCGCCGAGGAATATCTGGGAGATGTCAGTGGGCTGGTGATGAGGAACGTCCACCCGGATTTCGTTTCGGTCCAGGGCAGCGGTTCATCCGGACAGGTGTCTGTCTCGGATGTGAGGGATGCACTGTACGAGATGAACAAGGCTTCCGTCATGACCGACGGAAAGCGCGTGCTGCATATAAGAGAGGCTGAGAATCTGAACTCGTATTCGGCAAATGCGCTGCTGAAGATGATGGAGGAGCCTCCGGAAGGAGTGATCTTCATCCTTACGGTAAGGCGTCAGGACGATCTGATGCCCACGATCCGGTCCAGAGCTGTGGAGTACAGGATACGCCTCCTGGACATACGGACATGCGCGGCAGAAGCAGTGAGACGGATACCGGAACTGGACCGCGAAAAGGCGGAGAGGCTTTCAGAACTATTCGGCGGTCGATTGGGCCTGGTGCTCAGGGCAGCCGAGGATCAGAAGTTCTCATTCTGCGTCCTGACTGCTGAGAAGCTGCTCAAGGCCGCATACGGTCGTGACAGATACGGAGTCATGGCAGCGCTGGCTGCCGCGGAGGACAGAGAGCAGATCTCGCTGATACTCAGAACCGCACTGTCGGGGATCGCACAGAAGATAGACAACGACCCTGCCGGTGCAGACCGGTCGGGATATCTGTATGAATGCTTCACGGATACGCTGGAACAGACGGACGCTTACGTGAACGCGAAAACAGCAGCGGCGGTGCTCGCCGCAAGGATAAGTCAGAGGTAACTATGGCAAGGATAGTCGGAGTTAAGTTCAGAGGAGCCGGTAAGAGCTATTATTTCGATCCCGGCGATGAAAAGTATAAAAAGGGCGATAAGGTGCTCGTTGAGACTGCCAGAGGAATGGAGCTCGGAGATATCTCGTTTCCGCCCTATGATATAGACGACAGCAAGGTAAGGGAAGACCTCAAGCCTGTAATTAGAAGGGCAAACAAGGACGACGAGGCAGTCTTCGAGGAGAATCTTGAGGACGAGAAGAGAGCATACAACATCTGCCTCGACAAGATAAGGGTCCACGAGCTGGACATGAACCTTATCGGGGTCCAGTATACATTTGACCGGAAGAAGATAACGTTCTATTTCACGGCAGACCAGAGAGTGGATTTCCGTGAGCTGGTCAAGGATCTCGCCTCGATCTTCCATACGAGGATAGAACTCAGGCAGATAGGCATCAGAGACGAGTGCAGGCTCCTTGGAGGCGTCGGAGTATGCGGACGGGAATTCTGCTGCAGCAGGTTCCTTCCTGATTTCCAGACCGTGACGATCAAGATGGCAAAGGAGCAGGGCAAGACCCTGTCCCCGACCAAGATCTCCGGTTCCTGCGGAAGGCTGATGTGCTGCCTGAAATACGAGCAGGACATGTATGACGAGCTTGTCAAGCTCACTCCGCCTACAGGTACAAAAGTAAGCACTCCGGACGGGACGGGAGTGGTAGTCGACTCCAACGTGCTCATGGGAAACGTCAAGGTGCGCCTGGACGGAAGCGATTCGGTGAGACCGTATGCTAGCGCATCACTGCAGAAGATATTCGGGTGGAGACCGGGAAAGAACACGGAAGAAGCAGCAGATCCCGAGCTGGAGAAATTGACTTGATTTGTGTCTTGCTTATGCTATTATAGTTTCAGCCAATCGATTACAAGGAGGTTGTTACAATGCCGTATGCTATCAATAAGGATCTCTGTGTGAACTGCGGAGCATGTGAAGCCGGATGCCCTGTCGGAGCTATCTCCGAGGTCGACGGTGTCCGCGTCATCGATCCTGAACTCTGCGTCGAGTGCGGCGCCTGCGAGGCTTCCTGCCCTGTCGGTGCTCCCAGCGCGGAATGATCTGAAACTCAAGAATGCGGCGGGCACATCCGTGTCCGCCTTGTTTCTTTAGTGAGGTCTTTATGACAGATTCCTATCTCCTCCACAACGGTACAAAGGTATATACGGACAGTGACGAGAGACCGCCGCTGGCTTCGTTCCTGCTCGCGTATTTCGCATCCGTAAAGGGCAGCAGAAGGGTTCTGGAGCTTTGCTCCGGAAGCGGAGCGGTGACCTTCTGGAATCTGGACCGGGACTTCTCTGGCAGTGCCGTCCTGGTAGATCTCAGGAACGGGCAGCTGGAACTGGCTGCAAGGACGGCGTCTGAGAACGGATTCAACGTAAGGACAGTACTGTGCGACGCTGCATCATTCCGGGATCCGGAGAGATTCGACGTTGTGATATGCAACCCTCCGTTCTTCAACGAGCAGGATAAAAGTGCTGATCCGGGCAGAAACGCAGTGAGACACGAGAACGGACTGGATCCTGACGCGCTGTTTTCATCAGCGGCAGTCAATATTAAACACAGGGGACATCTGTACATATGCCACCTTCCGGACCGTCTTCCCGACATCTTTGAGAGCCTCAGGAGGAATGGATTCGAGCCCAAGACCGTGCGGTTCTGCAGACACAGCGCGGAAAGGCTTCCGTTCCTCGTTCTCATCGATTCGATATACAAGGGCGGAAAGAAACTGACGGTCATGCCGGATCTCTGTGTGTTCGGCAGTGACGGCAAGTATACGGAAGAACTCATGGATATCTGCGAGGAGGATTACGCTTGAACGCACCAGGAACACTGTATGTAGTGGCTACCCCCATAGGAAATCTGAACGATCTTTCCCCAAGAGCGGCGGAAACTCTCGGTTCTGTGGATTTCATCGCAGCGGAAGATACCAGGGTGACCGCAAAGATACTCAACCACATAGGTGTTAAAAAGGCGCTCATAAGCTGCCAGAAATACAACGAAAAGGAGCGGTCGGAACAGATCGTTTCCAGGATCCTCGCGGGTGAGAACGTAGCTTTCTGTTCGGACGCCGGCACACCGGTCATAAGCGATCCGGGCGGAGCGCTGGTCTCAAAGGCGCTTGACGAGGGAATAACGGTCGTGCCTGTTTCCGGCCCTTCTGCTGTGGTGTCGGCGCTCTCCGTGTGCGGCATCAGGTGCGAGCGGTTCTGCTTCGAGGGGTTCCTCCCTACACCTAAGGGAGGCAGGAGGGAGAGACTGGAAGAGCTGAAGGGGGAGAAGAGGACGATGGTCTTCTACGAGGCGCCTCACAAGCTCCAGAGGACCCTGACAGACATGCTGGAAGCATTCGGGGACCGTCAGATCACGATATGCAGGGAGATGACCAAGCTCCATGAGGAGATCTGGCGCACCGGACTGGCAGAAGCAAAGGCCTATTACGATGAGAATCCCCCGAGAGGCGAATACGTTCTGGTCATCGCAGGCAATGAGAGGCCGGATGACAGCGGATTCACGCTGGAGGACGCTGCTGCGATGGCAGCGGACCTGATGGCAGAGGGAATGTCAGCGTCTGAAGCGGCAAAAAAGGCAGCAAAGGAGACAGGGTTCTCCAAAAGCGAGATATACAAGGCGGCAGGGGAGATAAGGAATTGAAAAGACTACTTCTGATATCGGATTCGCACGGGATGCGAGAGCAGTTTGAGGAGATATGCAAGCTGCATCCGGAAGCGTATAAGATAATCTTCCTCGGCGACGGGGCTGCGGAATTTGAGGGGATCAAGGCAGACCATCCCGACTGGCCGCTCGTAGGCGTCAGGGGAAACAATGACTTCGGATCCCAGCTTCCCTATGACAACGTCGTCGTGGTCGACGGCTGGAGGATATTCCTGACACACGGGCACCATTACGGCGTGAGGGCAGGAGTGAACGCTGTGACCAACGAAGCGCTTGAACACAACTGCAACGCTGTGTTTTACGGCCATACCCACGTCCAGTTCAGCGGAAAGGAGAACGGGATCTGGGCAGTCAACCCCGGAGCGGTCTTCAGCTACCCGCAGTCAAAATATGCGATGGTCGACCTTCTCGATGACGGGAAAATGGTCGTGAATCTCACTGAGCTTAAGGACTCGAGGCGAAATGAGGACAGGCTCTCGTCGTTCTTCAAGACGTTCAGGAAGTGAGGTAAAACTCATACGGACCGGCACCGGTGAGGCGCCATTTCTTTTTTATATAAAAAGACTGCGGCAGGATCGTCGCAGTCTGACATGATAACGGAAAAAGGGCAGATCACTCGCAGAAACCCATCACCACGATTCCCGCGATCGTGAACAGGAGAGCAATATAGTGCCTTCGGGACAGGCGCTCCTTAAGGAACAGGGCAGCCCACACGCAGGACAGCACGCAGTAGGAACTGATGATAGGAGCGGAGGTCACGGGATTGTCGTTCAGTGCCTTGACGTACGCAGTCTGGCCTGCAGTCTCACAGAGAGCACCTGAGAGCATCGGGAGGCACTGGTCAACGGAGAATCTGGCTTTTCTGACAAAAAACAGATAGATCAGGATGACCACAGCGCAGGCGAACCATGTCAGTTCGTATGCACAGTTGGCGGTATCCTCATCCATATTGACGAGTATGGCGCTGTCCGCGAATGTGCCGAGAGTGTCGAGCAGGCAGTAGACTATCGGGAGTATGAAAGCCCTTATGTCTTTTCTGTAATGCCTCCCGGACAGTTCCTGGCGCTTTCTTCTTGACTCCTCGTCCTCTTTGGACTCAGCAACGCCGAGCATGAATACTCCTGCGGTGACCAGGATGATGCCCAGAGCCTGGAGACTGTCTATCGCTTCATGCAAAAAGATCAGGCAGAGTATCGCTGAGAAGGCGCCTGAGCAGTTGCAGATGGGAGAAGAGACCGACAGTTCAATGTACCTGAGCCCCAGGTATCCTATCACCATTGACAGGATATAGAGTGCGGAGGCGGGGAGGTAACGGATCAGGTCGGGCAGCGTGACGGATGCTTTTCCGGAAAGGATCATGGCGAGAGCGTGAAAGCCCATCACGAATCCGACAACGACGGAAATCTTGAGATGAGAATCAAGATCGCCTTCCTTGGCTCCGACCTTAGTGAATATATCCGACCCGCTCCAGAAGAGAAGCGCTAAAAGAGACATAACGAACCACATTTGTCTGACCGCCTGTACTATAATAACCTTGATAGACCAACAGGATTGATATTACAGGAAATGATACACGAGTTCAAGTGAAGATGCGGCCGTGAAGGCACAGGAGGGATCCGTTGAAGACCAGAGTAAAGAACGCGACATATGATGAGGTGATGGCACTGCCCAGGGAACCGCACAGGCTCCCGAAGAAGCCAGGGATGCTGTTCAGGACGCTGATGAGGGTCCTCGGCGCCCCGGACCTCAGGCAGACAGGATTCACGTTTACCGAAAAGGACATGGACAGAGCAGGAGACGGTCCATGGCTGATACTCATGAACCATTCGGCGTTCATCGACCTTGAGATCGCGGCAAGGATCCTATATCCCAGAGCATACTGCATAATCTGCACTTCCGACGGGTTCGTCGGGAAGGACTGGCTGATGAGGAGCCTGGGCTGCATCCCGACCCAGAAGTTCGTGAGCGATATTACCCTCATAAGGGACATGCAGTATACGGTGGATGAACTGAAAACGAGCATCCTCATGTATCCGGAAGCCAGCTATTCATTTGACGGAACAGCGACTCCTCTTCCGAGGGGACTCGGCGTGCTGGTCAGGAAACTCGGAGTACCGGTCGTCATGATCAAGACGGAAGGGGCATTCGCGAGAGATCCTCTGTACAACTGCCTTCAGAAGAGGAAGGTGCATGTATCCGCTGAGGTGAGCTGCCTGATCGACAAAGAACAGGCAGGCGCTTTGAGCAGAAAAGAGATCGAAGACATCATAGACAGGGCTTTCACGTTCGACAATTTCGCGTGGCAGAGGGACAACCGCGTCGTGATAGACGAGCCTTTCCGTGCAGACGGGCTTGAGAGGATCATGTTCAAGTGTCCTCACTGCGGAGCGGAAGGCGAGACCAAAGGCAGTGGGATCACTCTCAGATGCGGTCACTGCGGAAAAGAGTGGAACATGGACGAATACGGACAGATGCACGCAGCGGAAGGAGAGACGGAGTTCCCCCATATACCGGATTGGTATGCCTGGGAGAGGCAGGAAGTCAGGAAGTCCCTACTGGACGGGACGTATCTCCTGGATACGGATGTCAGCATAGGAATGATGGTGGACCACAAATACATTTATATGGTAGGCGACGGGCATCTGAGACATGATACAGGCGGATTCCTGCTCACCGGATGCGGAGGAAAGCTCAGATATGAGCAAAAGCCGCTGGAATCATACAGCCTCTATTCCGACTATTACTGGTACGAGATAGGAGATGTGATCTGCATCGGCAACAGAGACTGTCTTTATTACTGCTTCCCGAAACAGGAAGGAGTGGTTGCAAGGACCAGGATCGCTGCGGAGGAACTGTATAAGATATGTGATCCCAAGAACCGCAGATAGCGAACTGAACAGAAAAGAAAGCGGAGAGCCCGTCGATCGGACTCTCCGTTTCATCACGTTATTGATCGTTTGATCCCGGTTATTCGGCTGCCCAGAGGCTGTGCAGGTTGCAGTAGGCCAGGCAGGAAACGACCTGATCGTCCGGGAGCAGGGCGAACTTCACGACGGGATCCTGTCCCGGGGTGAGAAGCTTGCGCTGGTTGCCGGTGGTTGTCTGGAGAGCTACCCATTTGATGTAGTGCTCTTCGGTCATGGGATGAAGGACCGAACCGACAGTTACGGTGACGACGTCGCCGTCTCTGGACACCACGGGGACATGCTTCTCCACCGCAGCATCAGTGGTGCCGGGAACGATCTCTTCCATCGGCTTGCCGCAGCACATCACGTCACAGCCGGGATGCTCTGCATAGGCGATGATGTTGCCGCACATCGGGCATCTGTAGAATTTCATATCGTACACCTCTTTATCTGTACTGGCTTATGGCGGACATAAGACTGTTCTTGTCCATATATCCTGTTAGGCGGTTGATCTCTTTTCCGTCCTTAAAGAAAAGCAGTGTCGGGATGAACTGGATGTTGTATTTAACGGCAAGCTCCCTTTCTTCATCGACGTTGACTTTTCCGAGAGAAAGACCGGTTTCGTTTACGATCTCTTCCAGGACCGGAGCGATCATCTTGCAGGGACCGCACCATGTTGCCCAGAAGTCGACAACCGTGAGCTCGGGAGAACTTACGGTGCTGTCAAAATTACTAAGGGTAAGGACTGTTTCCATTCTGACTCCTTATGAGCGGATATCACTCGCCGATGACTTCGAAATAAGCCTGAGCATGCGCGCAGACGGGGCAGATCTGAGGGGCTTCTGTGCCGACATGGATGTGTCCGCAGTTGCGGCATTTCCAGATGACGACTCCGTCCTTCTTGAAGACCTTTCCGTCCTCGAGATCCTTCAGGAACGCGAGATAGCGCTTCTCATGCTCTTTCTCGATCGCGCCGACGCCCTCGAAACGGGCGGCGATGTCGTCGAATCCTTCTTCTTTAGCCTCGTTGGCGAAACGGACATACATGTCTGTCCACTCCTCGTTCTCGCCTGCCGCAGCAGCCTTCAGGTTCTCTGCTGTGGTGCCGATGCCGCCGAGATACTTGAACCAGAGCTCTGCGTGCTCTTTCTCGTTCGCTGCTGTCTCCGTGAAGATCTCAGCGATCTGCTCGTATCCTTCCTTCTTTGCTTTTGATGCGAAGTATGTGTACTTGTTTCTGGCCTGGCTCTCTCCGGCAAACGCTGCCTGGAGGTTCTTCTCTGTTTTGCTTCCCTTGAGTTCCATAGATAATCTCCTTTGATAATATGATAGGCTCACGCCTTGTTAACTTCGGACAGACAGTCACTGCACACATGCTCAGCGACTATCTCTGCGCTGATCAGGGAACCGCCGGCGATCCGCCTGAGATCATCCATCAGGCACGGGTCTCCGATATCCTCGATCTTCCCGCATACAGGGCAGATCAGATGCCCATGAGGGTCGGGTGACCAGTCGTATACGGAGGATCCGTCGGAAAGAACGAATCTCCCGATCATTCCGTCACCGTGAAGTTCACCCAGATTCCTGTACACTGTACCGAGCGATATGTTGGGGATATGCTCCTTTGCGCGCTCAAAGACCTGAGCCGCTGTAAGGTGGCCCCGGGAACCGGTAAGTATATCCAGAACGAGATCTTTCTGCCTGCTCATGCGGTCCTCAAATCAGTAATCATTCCTAATAACTATGATACAGTATTCTGTTATAATAATCAATGAGACAGAGTCACGAAACTCCCTGTCAAACCGACCAAAAACTGCATGAGGAGGTTTCACATGGCTGAGTATAACGGGATAGAACCTGCATGTCCATTTGATGCTTCGGAGTATACCGCTGCCTCCGCTCAGCCTGAAGCAAAGGGCAGGGTGGACGTAAGGAAGATACTTGCCGAAGCCGACAGAATGTATGAGAAGAATGATCCCCGTTCGGCGGAAAAGATGCTTGAGGAACAGCTGGATACTGCGGAGAAACTGGGCGACAGAGAGGGCATGCTCGGTTTAATGAACGAGCTCCTCGGGTGTTACCGGAAGACAGGAAACAGGGAAGCAGGACTCAGGACCGCGGAAGAGAGCCTGAAACTGGTCAGCGCTCTTGGGATGGGAGGGACCGTAACTGCCGGCACAGTGGCGCTTAACGCAGCGACCACAATGAGGGAGTTCGGAAGAGCGGAGGAAGCTGTAAGGGTGTACGACTCCGCGGCGAGAGCCTATTCGTCCAACCTGGACCCCAGGGACTACAGGTTCGCCGGGCTCTATAACAATTACGCGGCGTGTATGGAGGCGTGCGGTGACTACAGGTCCGCCGAGAAATACTATCTCAGGGCATTGTCAGTGATATCCAGGCTTCCCGACTGTGCTCTGGAGGAAGCAGTCACCTGCGTCAACCTGGCATGCATGTACGGCGAGAATGACAGCGAGGACGCGCGAATAGAGGAGTACCTTATGCGTGCGAAGGGGCTGTTCGACAGGGATGATGTCGCAAGGGACGGATACTATGCATTCAATGCGTTCAAGTGCGTTGACGCTTTCTCGCACTTCGGTTTCTTCCGGGATGCGAAGGAGCTCAGGACGAGGGCGGAGGAGATATATGGAGTACTACAGGACAGCTAAAAGAATGTATCTCGCGAATGGGAGATCCATGATCTCAGAGATCTTTCCGTATGCTGACGACCGCCTGGCTGCAGGGCTGGTCGGACAGGGGAGCGAATGCTTCGGGTATGATGACGGGATCTCCGCAGATCACGATTTCGTGCCGGGATTCTGCATCTGGCTCAGCGAAGATGACTATGAGAAGTACGGGGAAGAACTTCAGGAGGCGTATGACTCGCTGATAGAGGATATGTATCCCGATGCTTCTTCCATGAAGAAAAGCAGAGGCGCGATCAGGCGCCGCGGCGTCTTCTCCGTCGGAGATTTCTATGAGAGTCTTATTGGCTGCCCCGGAGTTCCCGGGAACGAGATGGTATATATGGCTATCCCGCAGTACGCACTTGCAGAAGCCACGAACGGATGGGTCTTCGAGGACGAGGCGGGAGAGTTCAGCGCTGTGCGAATGGAACTGCTCAAAGGGTATCCTGAGGATGTGAGAAAAGCAAAGCTTGCCTCGTCACTTCTGCTTATGGCACAGAGCGGTCAGTACAATTTCCAGAGATGCATCAATCACGGAGAGGATTCTGCCGCGGTCCTTGCCCTGTCGACCTTCGTGAGGGAGAGTATAAAGGCGGCATTCCTTATGGAGCACAGCTATGCGCCGTATTACAAGTGGGCGTTCAGGAAACTCAGGGAGATCCCGGGCATGAACATGCTGGACTCATCTCTGGAATACATACTGCTTGGGAGCAACGAAGGAAGAGGAGCAGCCCAGAAGATCAGAGCGGTCGAGAGGGTGGCTTCATATTTCACTTCCAGACTGAGAGATGAGGGACTGTCCTCTTCTCCCAGCGATTACCTGGAGCCTCATGCATACGAAGTGAGGGAGAAGATACAGGACAGCGCCATAAGGACTACATCCATCTTCTCCGAGTGATCCGCAGCGGAACAGAAGAAACCGGAAACAGCTCAGCCTGTCCGCGGGATCGCGGCCGGCCGAGCTGTTTGTTTAGCGTATATGTGAGGCAGCAGTTACATTTCAGTCTGTTGTGGGAGTCACGCTGAGGATATACCAGAAACTGTCCCTCTGGATCACCTCGAAGATCAGCGTCTGCTCTGTATCGCTTCCCTGTTTCTCAATGTTGACATAAAGGTCTATTCCTCTGTCAGCCGTAGTGGAAAGCTTATCCAGGATATCACTGTACACTCCGGGATTCCACTCGATGGTATGGCTGATATACCAGCCCGTCACGCTCCCGTAACTGCCTGCGGCATACTCGTCATCCAGAGTCATCACTATGTCGGAATTCGTTTTATACAAGGAGGAATAATAACTGAGCAGGTGTGGCTCGACGCATGACAGTGCGACGACAGGCTTGTCGGCGACCAGGGATGATACGTAATCATCCACCAGGGGCTCATAATAGTAGTACATTGGCTCAAGAGCCATAAGCTCCGCCGACCTTCCTCCGAAGGAGAACGTGTTGACACAGTAGAGCCCTATACCGAACGCGATCGCTGCGGCGCATCCCAGAAATGCGAGTATGCCCAGGACTTTCCAGAACTTTCTCATGTCATTCTCCGATCAGCCAGCTGATGCACTCGTGCATCCTGTCCTCATATCCGTCAAAGTGTGTGCCGGATGTATAGCGGAACGAAGCCTCAAAGCGGTCTTCCGAGGAGTTCAGATGTTCAGCGATCTTTTTCATCATCTCTCCTGTATGCTGCATCCTTACGTTACGGACCTTCTCCTCACGGTTGCCCAGAGAAAAGAATATGCTTCCCGACTCGGCGGCCGGAAGCCTTTCCAGCGCCCAGTCCTCGAAACCATCGTACCACACGCTCCCGGACACGCATCCGCAGAGTTTCAAGCCGTCCCGCTTATAGAATGCGTATAGAGAGAAAAGACCTGCCAGGGAGTATCCTGCCATTCCCCGGAACTCAGGAGTTCCCGTGATCTCCTCTACTGCGGGAAATACCTCGCTGAACAGTTTCTCCAGAAACGCGTCCGCATTTCCCGAAAAGTCCGGACGTCCCCTGAATGCGGCAGGAGCCGGCCACGGTGTCAGAAGAGAGTCCCAGTCGTCGCAGACCACAGCAGCAGCTGTAAATGACGGATCACTGAAACTGCCGATGATCCTGTCGAGGTCACCTGCGTCCGATACTGGCATATAGATGAGAGTATCGCCGATTTGTTCCGGAAGGAAGATCCTTGCATGGATCCCCCCGGCGTTGATATCCGTATATCCCATTCTGTCCTCCTGACAGATCAGTAATTCTCCAGAACATACCTCAGCATGCGGAATGCGGCTGTCTTTTTGGCTTCTCGCTTGGATGAAGATGTTCCCGTGAATCTCTTCTGCTCTCCCTTGATGGCGCATCTGGCGGTCCAGATCGAGTTGCCGTCCTTGTCATACCTCTGAGTGAATCCGTATCTGGGAACGGCAAAATAGCCTCTTCTGGCGAGAGTCTCCAGCTGGTTGATGGCATCGGCCCGGTTCGGGTCTTTGATCTCTCTCCTGATGAAGGAGAGCAGGTTGTTTGTCTTTAGATAATCGTACGCCAGACGGCAGACGTTCTTTCTTGCCTGGCTGTTGCTGTCACCGAAGCCCCTGAACAGCGGCAGGTCGTCGTTGAGCTTGAGATAACACTGGCAGGTGGCGGACTGAATATCTTCGTATTCGGGGCTGTCCGGATCCACGGATTCCTCCTGAGATATGCCGTCGAACGGAAGACGCATCGCCGCCTGGAAGCTGCCCTTCCTGTAGTGGTACAGAGGTCTCGTTCCAGTGTCCTTGAGCACCCACGCCTGCAGCAGTCCGACATAGTCGTCTACCGACTCCTCAAGGAATTCATCCGGGTTGAGCATTATCTCGACAGTGTCCTGCATGGCTTTCATGTCCCAGCCGGAATCCAGTGCGACGGCGCCTATGATCGCCTCGAACAGGTCCTCCTGCACGGAGACCTCCCTGTCTACCTTCTGCATCTCGTCGCCGCGGCCCATGATAAGATACTTGGCGAATCCGAGTTCGCGCATCCTTTGCGCCAGGGTCTTCTTCTCGACCAGTGAGCTCTTGATCTCGGTCAGGCCGCCTTCATCGTACATGCATGAGAACTCGTTCCAATCGTCCCCTTCCGTGATGCTGCCGTACCTCTCCGAAAGCATGCGGACCACCATGAGATCCAGCACCTTGTCACCTATGAACTCCAGTACCTCGTTGTTCTGCCCGCCGTTCTCCTCGGAATATGATTTCCTTACGAACGCCTGCTGCAGAAGGTCTCTGTTTTTGAAAGTATATCCGATCTGGTCCTGAATGAAATTCAGATCCTTTACATCCAAAGCGTTATTCCTCCTTCCTTTTCTTTGGAGGCACACAAAACGTCCGGGAGCTTTTCCTCAACGGAAAAGACTGCCGGACGGCGGTGTTGAAACAGATGTTTGCATGTAGTCATTTACCCGGGTCCACTTTCATGGACAGGAGTAAATCACAGTAAGCAATCCGCCGGTTTCACCGGTCCGCATTCCGTGCCGACTATATTGTAGCATATACAGGTGCTGTGCTCCAAAGGCTGTACGCACCGGCAGCGGCGGCATATCGGTACGGGAATATACAGAAGAAATGGAAAGAGGACATCGAAAGAATATCCGGTTCATGCGGGGGAGAAGAAAAAGTGACTCTTCTCCTCACCAGATGCTAGAATGATGCTAGCGATCGATCGGAGAATGTGAGATAAAATGAGAAAGCTGTTGACCCCTTTTGGGAAAATAGAGATTTTGATAGACGGGAAAACAGTTCCTTACTCCGCGCAGGAGGGAAGAAAACTGGAAGGATTATGCCCGCATGTTTTGGGAAGATACCGGATCACTGTTCAGTTTGTTCCTGACGGGAAAGCACACACCATAGCCTGTGTTTTCCAGCCTGAATGTGCATATGAAAAAACTCCTGAAAGCGGAGAGCGGCTGGAATGCCAAAGCTTTTATAATGACAATAAGTTTAAAATGTCGATCGGTATTGAGTGCGATGCGGGATATATCGGTGACATGCGCATCTCTGATAGATACGATTATGATGCAGGTTATCTGGAAAACGGAATGGCTTACCTGATCGGGAAAAACACAGAAACAGAGATATATACGTTCGGGATCGCATGGATCGATACAGTTGAGCGGGAAGATCCGTCTGATGAAGATGCTTGCAGGGATATCGAAACGTGGTACGGAGCAGATCCCACATTAGCTTTGTGAAGCAGCAGACAGGAGATCAGAACATGGCAGGGTTCTTAAGAGCTAATATCAAGTATGTTATCGCCGCTTTCTTCGTCGTGTACATCGGCATCAGAGCGGCTGTTGAGCTCCGGAAGGAAAGCAGGATCGACAGGGAAGGGACGGAGACCGTCGGGACAGTGTCCAGGGTCAGTGGAAAAGACGGAGCGGACGGGACTTATGTAGTCTATACCGATGACGACGGTATCGAGAGGGAGGGCATGCTGTCCTCCGACTCTTCCGCATCGCATGAGGAAGGGGAAGAGATCAGGATCAGGTTCCTTCCCGGAGAATACGGCACTGTCAGGGAGCAGAAGAGATAACAGACAGACCGGAGAGCAGCGGCACACGTCACCCGGAGCGGTTCCTCCGGTCTGCACATATCCTTGCGCCTCAATAACGCTTGCAGTATAATACCGACAGTCGCCGGTGTGATGGAATTGGCAGACGTGCGGGACTCAAAATCCCGTGGTAGCGATACCGTGCGGGTTCGACCCCCGCCACCGGCACCATTGCATACCGGGCTTTTCCAGTTGAGAGATGCCCGGTTTTTTCTTTTTGTGCATTTTCCGGTAAACTGCTGACTGCAGGGACCAGACCGGGATCACTGATACGGAAAAAGAGAGTACAGCTATGGCGGCTGACACAGGAAATACTGGAAGAGGAATGAGGGATTTTTATCTCCTCTGGAGCACACAGGCGCTTTCTGTTCTGGGAAGCGACATGACCTCGTTCTCCCTGACTCTCTGGGTGTTTCAAAAGACCAGATCGGCACTTCAGACGGCACTGCTCACAGTCTGCTCGTATACGCCCTATGTCATCATGAGCATCTTTGCAGGTGCGCTTTCGGACAGATGGAACAAGAAGAAGACCATGCTGGCATGCGACACTGTTGCCGCCTGCTGCACGCTGTCGGTGTTCATCCTGCTCAGGACAGGTCTGCTGCGCCCATGGTACCTGTATCTCCTGAACGCGGTCAACGGGCTTATGAGCACCGTCCAGAGACCTGCGGCGGATGTTGCAGTTACGCTCCTCATTCCCAAAGAAAGGTATCAGAAGACAAGCGGACTGAGATCCCTGTCCGGATCCGTCAATACTATCCTGCATCCGATAGCAGCGACTGCGATCTATTCGCTCGGAGGGATGGATCTCGTGATCGCTGTGGACCTCGCCACCTTCTTTGTCGCCTTCTTTACGCTTGCATTTGCCGTAAGGATACCCGCGATCGCTGCGGAGGGAGACGGCAGGGAAGAATCCGTCCTCCGTTCCGCCGGCAGGGGGCTTGAGTTCCTCAGGGAGAACAGGCTGGACCTTTACCTGATATTTTTCCTTGCAGGGGTCAACCTGAACGCTTCTGCGTTCGATGCAGTGCTGCCAGCATACATCCTGCCTCATCCGGCAGGAGGGGAGACAGTGCTTGGCGCTGTCCTGTCGTTCGCCGGTATCGCGATGGTGGCGGGAAGTCTGATCGTCACGGCCATGCCTGCGCCGCGCGACAGAGTCAAGGTCATCCTGCTTACCATGCTCTTTTCGCTTACCACCGACAATTTCCTGATGTCACTGACAGACTCACCGGTCCTTTGGTGCATAGCGCAGATACTCGGATACCTTCCGGTGCCGTTGATGTCGGCTAATCTGGATGTCATCCTCAGGTCATCCATTCCAGTGGACATGCAGGGAAGAGTGTATGCCTGCCGCAATACCCTACAGTTTTTCACCATACCGATAGGTCATCTTCTGGGCGGGTGGATGGTCGACAGAGTGTGCGAACCTCTTATGGAGAGAGCCGGTGACGGGTTCCTCGGAGCCTGTTTCGGACAGGGCAGAGGTTCCGGCGCAGCTCTTATGATCTTCATTCTCGGGATCACCGGACTTACAGTATGCCTTGTCTTTATGAGGATCCTCAGAAACTACAGCTATTCGGAGAACTGACCGTACCGAGACCGGCCGGCTTTTGTAAAAACAGAGGCCGGCCTTTTGTGTGTCTCGTCAATTGACGCGCGCTCCGCAGCGGGAATACAATCAGATTACATTACAAAGCAAAGGAGATACTGTCGTGTTAAGAGAAGTCAGAGTGGAAAACGGCGTCGTCCGGGGAATACCCGCAGCCGATCCCAGGATCACTGCGTTCAAGGGCATACCCTATGCTGCGCCTCCTGTCGGAGATCTGCGCTGGTGTGCACCTCAGCCCGCTGAGGACTGGGAAGGCGTCAGGGACTGCGCACGGTTCGGACCGATCGCCATACAGGAGACCCCGGGACTTGAGTCGAGCGCATTCTATTCAAGGGAGTGGCATGTGGATCCTGAGATCCCCATGAGCGAGGACTGCCTGCAGCTCAACATATGGACGCCCGCGAAGAGCGCGGATGAGAAGCTGCCTGTAATGGTCTGGATCTTCGGAGGCGGGCTCTATAACGGATATCCCGCTGAGATGGAGTTCGACGGAGAGAGACTGGCGAGAAGAGGAGTGATCCTTGTCTCCATCAACTACAGGCTGAACGCGTTCGGATTCCTCGCGCATCCTGAGATCACAAAGGAAAGCCCGGAATTCCCGACGAACTTCGGGCATCTGGACCAGAGATTCGCCCTTCAGTGGATCAAGAGGAACATAGGTGCCTTCGGAGGAGATCCGGAGAACATTCTTGTGTTCGGACAGTCCGCCGGCGGCGGCAGCACGTTCATGCAGGTCATCTCGCCTCTCAATAAGGGACTGTTCCAGAAAGCCATCCACCACAGCAGCGGCGGACAGCTTCCTCCCGCTCTCGACAGCTTTACGCTGGAAGATGCGGAGAAGATGGGCGAGCAGTTCTTTGCCGATCTCGGAGTCAGCACGCTTGCGGAGGCAAGAGCTCTTCCCGCGGAAAAGATCGTCGAACTCGGAAAACTCAGGAAGTACAATTTCGGCACGGTCGTGGGAGATGCATTCATGCCGGATTATCCGACCAGCATGATCACGGACGGCAAGCGCAACGACGTCGCCATTATGACCGGCAACACCGGAAACGAGTTCCAGATGAAGGTCCAGGGAGACACCATGGATGAGATCAGGAACTATGCCGCCATGATGTTCGGTGACCGTGCTCAGGAGTATCTTGACATTATCACCAGGGATACTGATGATATCGAGCAGATAAAGAAGAACGGTCAGTGGAACCGCTTTGCCATCGGCAACTACATCTGGCTCGACACGAACATCGCGCAGGGAAAGCCCAGCATCTACTATTATTATTTCAATCCGGACATCCCGGGAGACGATGCCGGCTCATTCCATTCCAGCGATCTGTGGTTCGCGTTCGAGACCCTGGCGAAATGCTGGAGACCGTTCCAGGGCAAGCACTACGATCTGGCCAGAAAGATGTGCAACTACTGGACCAACTTCGCAAAGAACGGAGATCCCAACGGTCCTGACAACGACGGCACACCGATGCCGTACTGGAGGCCGACAACTGCCGGAGACGTGCATCCGATGTACTTCGGAGATGACGCGGCGATGGATGAGAGCCCCCGCACGGAACTGGACAACTTCCTCGTGGATTTCTATTCGAAGAAGCTCGCGAAGAAGGAGAGGATCACCTTCGGAAGGGCAGTCGGCCGCAGGTCAGACGGTTCTCTGATCATGAAGATGGGCTGATACGTTCCTGACTGGCAGTATATATATGCGCCTCCCCGGACGGGGAGGCGTGTTTGTATAAAGGTCACATAATCGCGGTCTCTTCCGCCGTGCGGCGATGCCGATATTGTATCTGACATGTAACTTGTATTTTATACTTAAAAGCTTTAAACTATGAAAGTGAAAAAAGAGACTTAGGGTAACCAAATGAACAGATCATTCTACGGCAGATACTTTTATTACGGAGCATTTTATATGGCTCTGTACTTTGACATGGTCAATAAAAGCTAAGCTGCCGGGGAAAAGAGAAAAGTGTGCATCCAGCGGCTTGCCATAAAAGGCAGACCGCTTTTTTTGTAGCAATCGACAGAGGTAGGAAAAACAAAAATGAAAAAGAAACTGACCGCACTTCTACTGACCGCAGTCCTTATGTTCGCTCTGGCTTCATGCGGACAGAAAAAAGAGGATGATGAACCGGACGCGCCGAAGGTGTTTCACGTCGGCATCGTTCAGCTGGTCCAGCATCCGGCGCTCGACGCAGCAACACAGGGCTTCCAGGACGCCCTAAAGGAAAAACTCGGGGACCGCGTCGTGTTCGATCTGAAGAACGGGTCCGGTGAGCCGGCGAACTGCACGACTATCGTCAACGGGTTCATCTCAGATGAAGTCGATCTGATCATGGCAAACGCGACGCCCGCAGTTGCGGCGGCAGCTACTGCCACATCCTCGATACCGATCCTGGGGACATCAGTAACGGAGTACGGCGCAGCACTTGACATTGCAAACTTCAACGGAGTCTCAGGAATAAATGTATCCGGGACATCGGATCTGGCGCCTTTGGATCAGCAGGCGCAGATGGTCAAAGATCTGTTCCCGGATGCCAAGACCGTAGGCATCCTGTTCTGCTCCTCTGAGGCGAACTCCAAATACCAGGTCAAGGTCGTTTCCGAGTGCCTCACGAAGCTCGGGATGGAGCCCAAGGAGTTCAGCTTTACCGATACCAACGATATCGCTGCGGTCGTGCAGCAGGCGTGTGATGAGTCAGACGTCCTTTACATTCCCACAGACAACAAGGCAGCTGACTGCGCAGAGACCATAAACAATGTGGCATCCGTCGCAAATACCCCGATCATCGCGGGCGAGGAAGGCATCTGCAAAGCCTGCGGAGTGGCAACGCTCACCATAGACTACTACGATCTCGGGCATGAGACCGGCCTGATGGCTTTCGAGATCCTCGAGAACGGCGCGGACGTCTCCAGTATGGAGATCCGTTATGCGCCTGAATTCACCAAGAAATACAATCCCGCACTTGCGGAGAAATTCGGTCTGACCTTCGGCGATGATTACGTGGCAATAGAAGACTGAACGAAAGGAAACGATTCTTTTTATGAGCGCTATAGACTATTTCTATTCGCTGGATCCGGCAAAACTTCTTAAGAACCTTCCGGGCGGCGTCGCGCAGGGTATACTCTGGGGGCTTATGGCTCTCGGAGTATACATCACTTTCCGGTTGCTCAATGTCTCCGACCTTACGGTCGAGGGATCATTCGCGACAGGCGGCGCAGTGACAGTCGTGCTTATAACGGGAGGGGGGCCGCAGTGGCTCAGGGCGATGTTCGGAGCATCGTCCGGGCAATTCCCGACCTGGGCTGCGCTTCTGCTTGCATTTGTCACAGGGGTCCTGTGCGGACTGGTCACAGGGATGCTCCACAGCTTCCTGGGTATACCTGCCATACTGGCGGGGATACTGACACAGCTGGCGCTGTTCTCCGTGAACCTGCACATCATGGACATGTCCTCGAACATCCCTGTCAGCGTTGATAAGTACAGACTATATGTCTCAGGCAGGTATGTGCTGAGATCCATCCCGATCGCAGCAGTGATCACTGCTGTGGTAATAGGTGTCCTGTACTGGTACTTCGGCACGGAACAGGGAAGTGCGATACGGGCTACCGGCAACAACCCGGTGATGAGCAGCGCGCAGGGCATAGACATAGAAAGGATGAAGATGATCGGATTCGCCATCTCTAACGGCATAGTGGCGCTTGCCGGAGGTCTGGTGGCTCAGTATCAGGGGTTCGCGGACGTCAACATGGGAAGGGGAGCAAGCGTCATAGGGCTTGCAGCGGTCATCATCGGTGATGTCGCGTCCAGGGCGATCTTCAAGGGACATATCAATTTCGCGGTCAAAATGACCTTCGTCATCCTGGGAGGGATCGTCTACTATGCAATAGTGATACTGGTCCTTTGGATGAAGCTCAACACCAACGATCTCAAGCTTTTCACCGCGCTTATCGTTGCGCTGTTCCTTGGGATCCCATATCTCCAGGGAAGGAAGAGAGAGTCATTTGCCTCTGCTGCGAAGGGAGGTAGCGGAAATGCTGAGACTTGAGAACATCTGGAAGGTATTCGATCAGGGAACGATCAACCAGAAGGTCGCGCTCAAGGGGATCGACCTGAACATAAAGGATGGCGAGTTCGTCACCGTCATCGGCGGAAACGGAGCCGGAAAATCCACACTGCTCAATGCCGTCGCCGGCACATGGCCGGTCACGAGAGGAAGGATATTCATAGACGGCAGCGACGTCACCGGACTGCCTGATTACAAAAGGGCTTCTCTCATAGGCAGGGTGTTCCAGGATCCGATGTTCGGGACAGCCTCCGATATGCAGCTGGAGGAGAATCTGGCGCTGGCGTTTCGCAGAGGCAAAAAGCGCGGCCTGGGATGGGGCGTCACTAACGAGGAGAGGAAGATCTTCCGTGAGAGGCTAGCTGCTTTGGGGCTCGGTCTGGAAGACAGGCTTACGGCGCAGATAGGAACGCTTTCCGGAGGACAGCGCCAGGCTGTTACCCTCCTCATGGCAAGCCTCAATGCGCCTAAACTGCTGCTGCTGGACGAGCACACAGCGGCGCTGGATCCTGCGACTGCAGCCAAGGTCCTTGAGATATCCGACAGCATAGTCAGGGAAGAAGAGCTGACATGCCTGATGATAACCCACAACATGACCGATGCCATCAATCTGGGAAACAGGCTGATCATGATGAACGAGGGGAGCATAGTCGTCGATATCTCCGGTGAAGAGAAGAAGAAGCTCACGAAGAACGACCTCCTGCAGAAGTTTGCCGAAGTCGCGGGAGTACAGGAGGAGACCGATTCGGTCCTTCTCTCCTGAGCTACACAGAGACGGTTCTCAGGGCTGCCTATGCGGCAGCCCTGTACGCGTTTTAGACAATATTGTCCGTCAGAAACTATCAATATGCCGATTCGGACCCATCGGTACCACCGATTATTGAATGTGTAAACGAATAAAATTAAATTATTAGTAGAATACAAAAAGGGCTGACAGGAAGTCAGACCTCGAACGGAAGGAGCTTGATGCGATATGTCAGATTTTATTTGGAGCAATCCTGTAACTGTATATTTCGGCCCGGAACAGTTCAAGGAACTGGGGAAAGTGGTCGCGAGTTATGGGAAGAGATGCCTGTTTACCTACGGCGGAGGCAGTGTCAAGAAGACAGGTCTCTATGACAGAGTAATGAACGCTCTCAGCGAAGAGGGAGTCGCGGTATTCGAGAAGGGCGGTGTAGAGCCCAATCCCAAGATCCAGCACATCCGTGAAGCCTGCACGATCTGCAAGGAGAACGATGTGGACGTCCTTCTGGCGGTCGGCGGAGGCAGCGTCATAGACGCGACCAAGTGTATAGCAGCCGGTGCGTGCGTCGATTTCGATCCCTGGGATTTCGTAGAGAAGCGCATCATGGTCGAGAAAGCACTGCCGATCGTCGTCGTGCTGACCGCAGCTGCTACAGGCAGCGAGATGGATGCCGGCGGAGTCATCAGCAATCCCGATACCAACGACAAGGAAGGCGTTTTCGGACCTGTGCTTTATCCGAAGGCATCGTTCCTGAATCCCGAACTGACATTCACCGTACCGAAGGCTCAGACGGCAGCGGGCTCCTTTGACATACTCTCCCATATCTGGGAAGGCTGGTTCACGATGGATCCTCCGATGTCCATGCTGGATGAGGTGCAGAAAGTAGTGATCAGGACCGTCATCAAGTATGCGCCGATAGCTATGGAGAAGCCTGACGATCTCGAAGCGAGAGAGAATCTGATGTGGGCTTCTTCCTGGGCCATGAACGGATTCATGAGTTCCGGTTTCGGCAAGACAGGTCCCACGAACCATCCGATCGAGCATCAGCTCAGCGCGTTCTATGACATCACACACGGAGTGGGACTCGCCATCCTGACTACGCGCTGGCTGAGATACTGCCTCAGCGAGGAGACAGTATCGAGATATGTCACTTTCGGAGTGGATATATGGGGGCTTGATCCGAACCAGGATCCTTTCGATATCGCTGAGCAGGCTATCAGTAAGACGGAGGAGTTCTGCTTCAAGACCCTCGGGATCCCGTCCACGCTCACGGAACTGGGAATCGGTGACGAGCATTTCCAGGAGATGGCGGAGAAAGCATGCATGCCCTGGGGAGTCATCAACGGCTTCAGAAGGCTGGAGCCCAAGGATGTCGTAGAGATCCTCAGGATGTGCCTCTAAACAGTTAAGTGTTCGGTAGATATACCGGTTAATCGTTTTTCAAAGAAAAGGAGAAACAGAAATGAAAACTATCAAGGACAAATTCATCGTTGTCGGATCTGACGGCGCCGGGTTCCCCCTCAAGGAAGCAGTCAAGATGCATCTGGAGGATCTGGGCTGGACGGTGGAGGATGTAGGAGTCAAGTCACTCGACGGACCCACAGAGATGTTCAACCGCGTAGGCTTCAGGGTCGGCGCAAAGATCTCGGAAGGCGAATATGAGAAAGGCCTCGTATTCTGCGGCACTGGCATGGGCATCCATGTCGCAGCCGGCAAGTGCCCGCATGTCCAGGCAGGCGTCGTTGAGAGCGTCCCGGCCGGAAAGCGCGCTGCGGCAGCA
>JAFZZV010000011.1 GCA_017828855.1 Oscillospiraceae bacterium
AGAAGAGAAGGCCGACTGGATCGGACTGGCAACGCTTGTGCCCGCGATCGCATCTGCAGTCACATACTTCCTCACGGAAGACATGAGAGGCAGGATGACGGCGGCAGACAAATGGACGGCGCTGATGCTGCTGTTCTTCGCGGCAGAGACCGGAATACTGTACTGGTCTCTAAGGAGCAGACAGGACAGCGACGAACATTAAAGCCGTAAAACAGAACAAAGGTCTCCCGGCGCCCCCAAAAGGCGCCAGGGAGACCGTTTCGTATAAGAAAGAATTGACCGGACGCAGAGGAGAAGAGGCCGCTGTAAAGGATTCCTGAGCGATGCGGAAGTAAAGATGTGTTTCAGAAGCAGCGGACTGCGGACGGCAGGAAGCAGAGGCTGTTCAGATTATCGTTGACATTGCAAAATCGGTTTGCTACAATACTTTTTGCAGTTGCGAGTGTGCTGGAATAGGCAGACAGGCACGTTTGAGGGGCGTGTGTCCATGACGTACGAGTTCAAGTCTCGTCACTCGCACCAGATTTCATACCGCACTTCGGTGCGGTTTTTTCTTTTTCTGAAGAAAGAACGGGACAGAATAGATGGAGCACATGTATTTTGACTGCTACGACGAACAGAAGGCACTGGTGACGGAACTGGTCGGCATAAGGAGTGTCGTTGGCAGCGAGGGCTGCGAACAGAGGATGGCAGAGCATATAAGGGACATGATCGCAGGATGGGAATATTTCAAGGATCATCCCGGCGATCTGTTTCTTGTGCCGACTGATGGGGATACGATGAAACGCAGCAGCGTTGTGGCTGTGGTGGAGCCGGAGTGCGGATCCGGGTCTGCAGATGCAGTGCTGTTGATGGGACATCTGGACACGGTGGAGACATCCGATTACGGGTCTATAGAGCCATTGGCTACAAGACCGGAAGAGCTCAAAGAGGCTCTCCGCGGCATATGCGGTGAAGAAGTCGATGCCGATATCGAAAGCGGAAAGTTCATGTTCGGAAGAGGAGCCCTCGACATGAAAGCGGGGGTAGCCTGCTATCTCTATATCCTCAGACACTTCTCCCGAAACAGAGACAGCTTAAGGGGAAGTCTCATCGCTCTTTTCGAGTGCGACGAGGAAGGAGATTCCCACGGGATGCTCACTTCGGTAGAGTTTATAAAGGACCTTGCCAGAGATAGGGGACTCAATATAATAGCAGCTCTTTGCGCTGACTACAGCTCGACCGAACCTGCGGTATATCTCGGCACGATAGGCAAGTATCTTCCGTGTGCCATGGCCTTCGGAAGAAGCAGCCACGTCGGACAGGTCTTCAGCAGCGTGGATCCCAATCTCGTGATCTCCGAGATCATTTCCGCTGTGGACTACAACACTGATCTCTGCGAAGAAAGCTTCGGGGAGATGACTCAGCCGCCTGTCAGTCTCAAGCAGAGCGATCTGAAGCAGACATACAGCGTACAGACGGCAGACAGCGCTTATGCATATTTCAACTGGTTCTCGCTCAGAAAGACCGAGGAGGAGATCCTTGAGACGCTGAAATCGATCGCGGAAAAGGCTGCGGACAATGCAGTCAGAAAGATATCAGAAGCACGCGCTTCCCATCGTGAGAGACTGGAAAGGCTCGGAACAGGTGTTCCGAAAGGTATGAAGGACAGGATCCCGATGCCGAGAGTGATGACACTCGCGGAGTATGCTGACACTGTCGGAGAAAAGCTCGGAGCCCCTGATCCCTGCACTGACATACGCCGGTTCTGGGTGTCGGAAGCCATGAGGCTGCGGTCTTTCGACCGGGACATGAGTCCGGCAGTCATTGTGTTCAACGCAGGGGTAAGTTATCCGCCGGTTACGGTCGATCCGGATTCCGGACTCGGCAGAGCTGCTTCCGGGCTGGGGATCCCGGTCAGGACCTACTACCCGTTCATATCCGACGCGAGCTTCGTCAGTCTGCTCGGTGAGGTCCCGCTGGTCAATCTCGGGACTTACGGAAAAGATGCACACATGTTCACCGAGAGGGTGGACATGGATTACAGTTTCCGGAAGCTGCCTAACCTGACATGGGATCTTCTTCTGAAGATCCTGGGGAAAGACATGTTGTATAATTGAGAAAAAACGGAGGAACAAGATGATCGTTTCGGAAAGAAGAAAGAAATGCATAGCAGAGTTCAGGAAGACAGATCTTGACGGACTGCTTTTTGCTTCAGGTGCAGATCTTCAGTACCTGACCGAATCCACGTCCTACTTCTGGCAGAGATATTGCTTCAGCTTGGATGCGCCTGTAGCCGGCAGCCGCATAATACCCGAATGCATGGTATATATGAACAGGGACGGGGAGACCACGGTCCTGACGATACCTTCAAAGAAGGATTACTTCGACACGACGAAGAACACAGTCATCGTCAGTTATATGGATCAGTTCGAGGACGAGCTGAGGAATATCGTCGACGGGAAAAGGATAGGGATCGGAAGGGACTGCGATGAGTGGTTCGTCCGCACTCTCAGGGAAGTCGACCCTGAGATCGTGACTGAAAGCGCGGAGACACTGTTCGATGATATCCGCAGGATCAAGGATGAAAAAGAGATCGCTCAGATGCGGAAGCTCGCGAGGTTCACGGATGATGCCGTCATGTACGTTGTGAAGCACATGAAGGAAGGCATGACCATGGCAGAGTGTGAGAGAGGGATCGTGGATTACGGTCTCACTCACGGGGCACAGGACCTCTCATTCCCCCCGACATGCGGGTTCAAGACAAGGAACACCGAGAACGCGAAGAGCATAGAGCCGTTCGAGCCCGACAGGAAACTGGTGCCCGGAACTATGATCGCGTTTGACATAGGATACATGGATCAGGGGTACTGCTCCGACTGGGGCCGCACGGTGTATTTCGGAAAGGCTCCGGAGCTGGTAAGGAACGGGTATGCAGCCCTTCATGCTGCTCAGTGCCATATGATCTCACAGATCAAGCCCGGAGAGACAAGATTCGGTGATCTGTACTCTCATATATGCGACAAGGCGGAGGTGCTCGGGTATTACCAGTACCTAAGGTTCAAAAGGGAAGATCGGGGAGGGAACGGACATCACATCGGTTCCGAAGTCCATGAAGTTCCTTTCCTGACATATGATTCCGACCTGATCCTTCAGCCGGGTATGATCTTCTGTTCCGAGCCGAAGATGTTCTTCCCCAACGAAGGGTATATGAGAGTGGAGGACATGGTGCTCGTGACAGAGGACGGTGCCGAATCGCTCACATGTTTCCCGAGAGACCTGTTTGAGATCTGAGACTGGGACAAAAAACGGAAGAGATCCGATTGGCGGACCTCTTCCTCTTTTTTTTCAGGTTATCGGATAATTCTTAACCGCAGAGATATCATTCTGCGTCAGCGATGACCGGCTGGGATCTGCGGGCTTTGTCCATGAGAGCTTCACGCTCTTCGACAGAGACTTTCGCGAGGATGGCGTTGATGAACTCGACCATGTCGCTTCCCTTGCGGCAACCGATCGCATCCGTTAGCTTGGTCTCATCCACGTTGAAGCCCTTTCCCTCCTCGAATGTGATGTAGGTCAGGTCAGGGTTGGTCTCGACGACTGCTTTCGCGACATCGATGTCTTCGACGAATCCGTCCAGAACTCCGCTCTGTACGGCAAGGATCTTGGCAGGACTGTTCTCATAGGGCATCCCCTTGACTGCGCCGGGGACCTGATCGATAAGGTCGTAGTGCAGGGAGTTCAGCTGTGCGCTCAGCGTGATGCCGTCAAGGTCCTCCAGGGACTTGGCCCCGAGGTACTTGCTGTCGGTCCTCACGACGACGACTTTCTTGCCTCTGTAATAAGGATCGGTGAAGTCGACCGTCTGTTTTCTCTCTTCCGTGGGAGACATGCCGGCGATGATCAGGTCGATAGTTCCGGCTTCGAGAGCAAGCGTAAGACCGTTCCATTCAAGTTTCACGATCTCGACTTCAACTCCGAGTGCATCGGCGATCAGGCGGCTGAAATAGACGTCATACCCGTCGGCATAACCGCCGCTCTGGATCTTCTCGGAAGTGTCAGTGGGATCAGTGACCATCCAGTTGAACGGAGCGTAGTCGCATTCCATACCAACGCGGAGCTTCCCGGAAGCTTTGATGGTCTCCATGTCGGAAGCAGGGGTCTCTTCTTCTTTCTTGCCGCATGAAACAAGCGTGAAAGCAATCAGAAGAAGCATCATTAACGCGATAATCTTTTTCACTTATTGGTCCTCCATACTCTATGGGTTATATTACCGGCAGACAATGGCGTATCGGATGATGCGTGCGTCAGCCGTGATTGATAAGATGTTCTGCGAGATCTTCCTGCCTGAAGCAGCCGTTTTTCCACACAGTTACGCTCCGGAAACCGATGTCCCACAGGCGTAATACCGCCTCGCTGAATCCTCCGCTGAGAAGTGAGGGATCGTGTGCGTCAGATCCTATTATGACAGGATATCCGTGCTCAAGGATGAATCTCAGGATGAAATCAGCGGGATAAAAAATATGCCGGCGCTTTCTCGCGATATTGGAGGTATTGATCTCGAAGATCCCTCCGGTGCTTCCGGCGGCTTCCGCCGCTTCCAGAGCAGCCCTGCGGTATGCGGTGCCGTTCTCGTCAAAGAAACGCGAAGAGCGGTTGAATTTCCTGATCAGGTCAAAATGCCCGATGATCTCCGGTCTGTGCCTGCTGACATCGGAAGCCAGCAGTCTGTAGTAATCCGCAGCAGCGGCAGCGCCGCTCCCGCCGTATCGATCGTTTATTCCCTGTTCAAGAAGCTCAGGAGTCTCATCTATCAGGAAATGCCCGTCTCCTATGGGAAGACAGTGTCTGGAGCCGATACGGTACTGAAGCCGTTCGTCATCCTGCCAACTGTCGAATTCATTTTCTATTCCGCAGACTATCTCTATCCTGTCTCTGTACCTGGCTGCAAGCTCCAGATTTCCGAGGATATACGGACCGATATCCGAAGGCAGAGTATACTGCTCGAGCCATGGAGTGTGCGAGTGATCGGAGAACCCGAGAGTCCGGAACCCTTTCTCCAGAGCGGCGATAACGACATGCTCTGCCGAGCAGATGCCGTCGCTCCGGTCTGTATGTGTGTGAAGGTTGCACCGTATCATCGGAAAGCTGCTCCATAACAAACTGACCTAGATTATACCATAATGCCGGTCGCAGTGTTACGTATCGCCCAAATGCCTCGTTTCAAAATGTGATGCGATGGGTTATAATTGGTTTAATAAAGGCGACCAGCGTCTCGGGCACCACGGATCAGCCGGATGCCGGAAACCGAAAGCGAAAGAAGGAAAATCCGAAAAATGAAGAAAATCATCAGTATCATAGCGATACTTTCACTGGCGCTCTGCCTCGTATCCTGCGGGAAGAAAGAAGAAGAAAACAGCGACATCGCTGCGGTAAAGAAAGCCGGAGTCGTTCGCGTAGGAATGGAGTGCGACTATGCGCCGTTCAACTGGATGGTCACTGATCCCACTGACACCTCCGAGAAGATCCAGAGCGGCGGATATGCCGACGGGTACGATGTCTATTTCAGCCGCATGGTCGCCGAGGCACTCGGTGTCAAGGTCGAGGTCGTCAAGCTGGAGTGGGAGGGACTGACCCTCGCGCTCGAAGCGGGCACGATCGACCTGATTATTGCCGGAATGTCGCCCACCCCTGAGCGCAAGGTCACGGTTGATTTCACGGATCCCTACTATGTGGGAGAGAAATGCATCATCGTCCGCAAGGACAGCAAATACGTCAACGCGAAATCGCTTGAGGATTTCAGCGGGGCGCTCATCACCCACCAGCACAACAACGCATTCGGCGAACTGATCGATCAGATCCCCGGCGTTACGAACGATGACCGGTATTCCGATACCCCCAGAATGGTCGTGGCGGTGGAGAGCGGAGAAGTCGACGGGTTTGTTGATGAGGTCTCTGTCGGCATGTCCGTTGCGAACTCCAACCCTGACCTCACATATGTCGTGTTCGAGCAGGGGAAGGGATTCGTCGTGGATGAGAGCGACTCAGTCAATGCGATCGGATGCCGCAAGGGAAGCGATCTTGTTGATTTCATCAATGACGTGCTCGCAAAGGTCTCAGAAGACGAACGCCTCAAACTCATGGAAAAAGCTGTCATCAACCAGCCAAACAACGAATAACAGAAAGGTGATTCAGGTATGCCTACGACATTCCTGGAATGGATACCCTTCCTTTGGAAAAAGTACTGGCCGCTGCTCCTTAAGGGAGCATGGACTTCGATGTATCTCTCTTTCCTGGGAACATCGATTGGGTTCATAGTGGGACTGCTGGTCGCAATGATCCGCACTATCCCGGACCCTCCCAGCAGCAAAAAGATCAGATACTGGCTGCTCAAAGGGATCAAATTCCTGTGCGCTGCATATATCGAAGTCTTCCGCGGTACGCCTCTTATGGTCCAGGCGATGGTTATCTACTACGGACTTATGAAATTCGCCTCGCTCAGGCTTCCGCTGATCGTTGCTTCCATGATCATCGTGGGCAGCAACACCGGAGCATACATGGCGGAGATCATGCGTTCAGGCATCATCTCGGTCGAGAAGGGCCAGACTGAGGCGGCGATGTCACTGGGCATGACGCACTGGCAGACAATGAGCTGCGTCATACTTCCGCAGGCGATAAGAAACGTGCTTCCTTCTGTAGGAAACGAGTTCGTCGTCAATGTCAAGGACACGTCGGTCCTCAACGTCATCGCGGTGTCCGAACTGTACTTTGTCGGCAAGTCCGCATCAGGAACGTATCTCAAATACTTTGAGGTGTATTCCATCGTCGCAGTAATGTATCTAATCATGACGACGACTCTGTCCAAGCTTCTCGGACTGATCGAAAAGAAACTGGACGGGCCCTCCGAATATCAGCTGCTGAACGAAACAGAGGAGGGGAACGATGGCTGAACCTATCATTTCCGTAGAGCATCTCGGTAAGAGCTTCGGAACCAATGAGGTCCTTACAGACATCAGTTTCGATGTCAGTCAGGGAGAAGTGATCAGCATCATCGGTGTCAGCGGGACCGGGAAGAGCACACTCCTGCGATGCATCAACCTGCTCGAGCAGCCGTCATACGGGACCATACGGTATCACGGTGAGGACATCCTCGCTGCGCACTTCGATCTCGCTCATTACAGAGCAAAAGTCGGCATGGTGTTCCAGCAGTTCAATCTGTTCAACAACCTGACCGTGCTGGAGAACTGCGTTGTTCCGCAGGTCAAGGTACTCAAGAGGAACAGGGAAGAAGCGGAGAAGAACGCGAAGAACTACCTTGAGAGGGTCGGGATGCTTCAGTACAGCAATGCCAAACCCTCACAGATCTCGGGCGGACAGAAGCAGAGGGCTGCGATAGCCCGCGCACTGTCCATGGATCCGGAAGCGATCCTCTTTGATGAACCTACATCGGCGCTGGATCCCGAGCTGATCGGAGAAGTGCTCGACGTCATGAAGAGGCTTGCGGCAAACAGCGGGATCACGATGCTAGTTGTAACGCACGAGATGAGCTTCGCCAGAGATATATCCGACAGAGTGATCTTCATGGAGAGCGGCAAGGTCGTTGAGGACGATTCACCGGATGTCATCTTCGGGAATCCGAAGATGCCGAGAACGAGGGAGTTCCTCAACAGGATGCTCAAAAACCAGTGAAATGTCCCGAGAAGGGACTGGCGGCAGGCCGGTATCGGTCTGCCGCTTCTGTAATGTATAAAGGAGATCGTTTCGGGAGCGCAGTGACCTCTGATATTTCCCGGCAGTGTGCTATTATATGCATGAACAAACGGGAAGGGAGGCGGCACCGGTTGGCAGAATACAACATCAAGGATTCCGATATGGATGAGAGCGTGAGAAAGATCGGGGCCGCATTCAGAAGACTCAGGCCGTATCAGGATGAGGAGGTCTTCCGCAAGACAAATATGGCGGAGGATGCTCTTGTGAAGGGGAAATGGGTCCCAGTGCATACTGAAGCGGAAGAGAGGTTCATTCCCCGAGGGGACGGTACCGAGCTCCGCGTGCTGGTGTGCACGGCGAAAGACAAGGATAAGATCAGAGACGGATCGTCCGGCCTGCTCTGGATCCATGGCGGCGGTTACGCGACGGGAGTCCCCGAGCAGGACCACCTGTTTGCAGATATATTCTGCACCGACGGGGAGTGTGTTGCAGTCATGCCGGATTATACCCGGTCTACGGAAGCACCTTATCCTGCTGCACTCGGAGACTGCTGCCTTGCGCTGTACTGGATGGCGCAGAACGCTGAGGAACTGGGGATCGACAGGAACAGGATAATGGTCGGCGGTGACAGCGCCGGAGGGGGACTCACTGCTGCTGTATGTCTCAGAGCCAGAGACGAGGGTATAGTCAATGTGGCTTTTCAGATGCCGCTCTACCCTATGATGGATGACAGGGAGACGGAGACATCAAGAGACAATGATGCTCCGGTATGGAACACCCGGTCCAACCGTGCCGGATGGGACCTCTATCTTGCAGGATTCCCAAAGGACGGAGATATCCCCAGTTACGCCGCGCCGGCAAGGGAGGAGGATCTGCACGGGATGCCCCCGGCGTGCACTTTCGTGGGCACGATAGATCCGTTCCGGGCTGAGACGGAACAGTATGTTGAGAAACTGAGAAAGGCAGGAATACCGGTATTCTTCCGGGAGTTCGAAGGATGTTTTCACGGTTTCGATATGATAGCATATGCGACTAAACCTGCGCGGGACGCCAGGAGATTCCTGAAAGGATCGTTCCGCTACGCATTGGATAATTACAGGGCGGAGAACAGATGAGCGACAGAAAAAGATTGTTTTGCAACGCGACGGTATATACCGGAGACGGCACATTCTGCAGGGCGTTTTCAGTGGAAGGAGATAAGATCACAGGAGTCTGGAAGGACAAGCCGGAAGTGGCAGGCCCGGATACCGAGGTGATCGATCTCGGCGGCAGTTTCGTATGTGCGGGATTCAACGATTCGCATATGCACCTGCTGAATTACGGCAAGGCTCTTGAAGGAGCGGATCTCACCGCGCATACCGGAAGTCTGGCGGACCTCAAGGACAGTCTTAGGAGACACCTTGAGGAGAAAGGACCCGGAGCCGGAGGATGGCTGCTGGGCAGGGGATGGAATCAGGACTATTTCAGCGACACCGACAGGATGCCGGACAGGGACGACCTTGACGAGGTCTCCGATCAGGTGCCGATAATGATAACCAGGACATGCGGGCACTGCTGTGTCCTCAATACTCCCGCGCTCAGGGAAGCGGGGATAAGTGCGGACAGCGAGGATCCGGAAGGTGGAAGGATAGGCAGGAGGAACGGGATACCGGACGGAAGACTGTATGAGAATGCTCTGGAGATCCCTGCCAGAGTGATACCGGTGCCTTCGCTCGCTGAGGTAAAGGAACTGCTCAGAAACGCTGCCGCAAAGGTCAACAGTTACGGGATCACCAGCGTGCAGACAGACGATTACTGCGTGTTTGCGGGACTGGATCCCCTTACGGTAAACAAAGCCTACAGGGAACTGATCGATTCCGGGGAACTCACGGTGAGAGTTCACGAGCAGTGCAACCTCGGAGGAGCCGCAGAGCTCAGGAGCTTTATAGAACGCGGAGGAACAGGCGGAAGGGAAGACAGCTTTTTCAGCACGGGGACAGTGAAGATCCTTGGCGACGGGTCTCTCGGAAGCAGAACGGCAAGACTGTCTGTGGAGTATCCCGGAACAGACGAAAAGGGGATACTGATCTTCTCTGACGAAGAGATGAGGGAACAGATATGCACCGCAGCGGCAAGCGGGATGAACGCTGTGGTCCACACGATCGGTGACGGATGCCTCGATCAGGTCCTGGATGCGTTCGAGTATGCCAGAAGCAGATATCCCGGGGACAGGCGTGACGGCATAGTGCATTGCCAGGTCAGCCGCGCGGATCAGCTTGAAAGGATAGCACGGCTCGGTCTCGGGGTACACGCGCAGTCGGTCTTCCTGGACTATGACAACCATATCGTGGAGGAACTGGTGCCTGCCGAGATAGCCGCGACCAGCTACAGCTGGAAAACGCTTCTGGATCTCGGCGTTAATGTTTCCAACGGTTCCGACTGCCCGGTGGAATTTCCGGACGTGCTCAAAGGCATTCAGTGCGCAGTGACCAGAACTTCCATGGACGGGACAGGCCCGTACCTTCCGGAGCAGGCATTTACCGTCAGGGAGGCACTGGACAGTTTCACTTCCGCTTCGGCATATGCCTCATCGGAAGAGGACATAAAAGGCCGGATCGCTCCGGGAATGCTTGCGGATTTCACCGTGCTGGATGCTGATCCGTTCACAGCTGACCCATACAGCCTGAGCAGCATCAAGGTGCTGTCTGCGTGGGTCGGCGGAAAGAGAGTGTACTGACTGCAGGAAACAGAGATCGTACCACAAACAGAAGAGTGAGGTAAAATAATGAAGCTCAATTACAAAAGGACTTTCATCATAGGTCTGGCTTTCCTTTCCATCAGCGCGTTCTGGCAGATGTATGACAATGTCATTCCGCTGATACTCAAGAAGACATTCGGACTGGATTCGGTAATCTCGGGGGTCATAATGGCAGCTGACAATGTCTGCGCGCTGTTCCTTCTCCCGCTGTTCGGATCGATCTCCGACAAAACGTCCACCAGGTTCGGAAGAAGAATGCCGTTCATACTTACCGGGACCGCACTGGCAGTTGTATTCATGGAGTTTCTTCCCATGCTGGACAACAGTTATTACACAAAGCCTGCACAGTACAAGATCACGCTGTTCATTATTTGTCTCGGATGCCTGCTTGTCTCTATGGGTACATACAGGAGCCCGGCAGTGGCTCTGATGCCGGATGTCACGCCTAAGCCTCTGAGGAGCAAAGCAAACGCTGTGATCAACCTGATGGGGGCAGTGGGCGGAGCGATATATCTGGTCATTGCGGGTCTGCTTTATTCCAAGAGCAGGACAGCGAGCCTTCCCCATGTCGATTACACCAATCTCTTCCTCATAGTCGCGGCGATCATGGTCGTGGCAGTTCTCGTCCTTTTCTTCTGTACGGATGAGAACAAACTGCACGGGGAGCTCCTTGCTTATGAAAATGAGCATCCGGAGGAGAATCTGACCGAGGATGACGGCAGCGGTGACGCAATGCTTCCGCCTGAGGTCAAGAGAAGCCTGGCGTTCATCCTGATATCGATATCTCTGTGGTTCATAGGGTACAATGCCGTGACGACATGGTTCACGACATATGCATCTGAGATGTGGGATATGGCGCTCGGACAGTCCTCGACATGTCTCACGATAGGGACCGCCGGTGCCATCGTCTCCTATATCCCGATCGGAATCATAGCAAGCCGCATCGGAAGGAAGAAGACCATCATGGGAGGATGCATACTGCTGTCCGCGTGTTTTGCATTCGGTTACATCATGACCAAGATCACATCAGAGTTCACGCCGGTCCTCTATGTGATGTTCGCTCTGGTAGGACTGGCCTGGGCTGCCATAAACGTAAACTCTCTGCCTATGGTGGTGGAGATGTGCAAGGGGAGCGATATCGGTAAATTCACCGGGTATTACTACACATTCTCCATGGCTGCACAGGTGTTCACCCCGATAGCATCAGGGTGGCTGATAGACCATATAGGATATGAAGCGTTGTTCCCGTATGCCGCGCTGTTCGTGCTCGCGGCTCTCTGCACGATGACGAGGGTGATCCACGGAGACAGCAGACCTGATGCGGCAAAGGGCATCGAGGCTTTGGACGTTGATACGGACTGAACGGCGAAATACAGAAAACTGACTGAGAGGAGGCTGATGATGTGCCTCCTCTTTTGGCGTTCAGGCGAGGGAGGGAAAAGATGGTTTTCCCGGTATCGTCGAAAACAGAGACAGACTGTTTGCCTGTTGACTGTTAGTTAGTTATGACTTACGATTGTACATAGCAAAGACGTATCGTGACTGAAACGCATAGTGAAACATATAGGCTGGTAATAAAGATGACGCTGGATAAGCTTAAGATAGGACAAAGCGGAAGGATCACTTCAGTCGGAGGGGAAGGTGCTCTCAGACTCAGGTTTCTGGACATGGGACTGATACCGCACACGACCGTCAGGATGCAGAAGACAGCCCCGTCAGGGGATCCGATACAGATCCTTATCAGGGGCTACGAGCTGACCCTGAGGCTTGAGGAGGCATCAGAGATAGAGATAGAGGAGCTGAGTGAGTGATGGTATTTGCGTTAGTCGGAAACCAGAACAGCGGCAAGACAACGCTGTTCAATGCTCTTACCGGGTCAAACCAGCACGTCGGAAACTTCCCCGGCGTCACTGTTGAGAGGAAATCGGGAGAAGTCAAGGGCAAAAAAGACTGCACCATCGTGGATCTCCCCGGGATCTACTCCATCCGTCCGTACACACAGGAAGAGGTGGTCTCCACAGATTTCATACTCAACGAACATCCGGACGGGATCATCAATATCGTCGACGCCACGAATATAGAGAGAAACCTCTACCTGACGCTCCAGATCCTGGAGCTCAAGGTGCCCACGGTCGTGGCGCTCAATATGATGGACGAAGTCCGCGAGAACGGAGGGTCCGTCGATGTCGAGAAGCTGAGCGGTATCCTCGGGGTGCCGGTGGTTCCGATCGCTGCTGCAAAGGGGGAAGGTATCTCGGAGCTTCTGGAGGTCGCAGTGGAGACTGCGGCCAGAAAGGTTATGCCCACCGTCTACGATTTCTGCAATGACGGCGGTGCTGTTCACCGCTGCATACACGCCATCGTCCACCTCATACAGGACCACGCCGACATGCTCGGGCTGCCCTGCAGGTTCTGCGTCACCAGGCTCATAGAGGGCGACGGCGACATGGACGTCAGGCTCGGGATCAACCAGAACGAGAAAGAGCTTATCGAACACTGTGTGGTCGAGATGGAGGATTCCACCGGGCTTGACCGGAATGCGGCGATGGCGGACATGAGGTACAACTTCATTGAAAACGCAGTCGCGGAATCCGTTGTAAAGAGCAGAGAGAGCAAAGAGCACAAGAGGAGCGTCGCGATCGACAGGGTCCTCACGGGGAAATACACGGCTATCCCGGTGTTCATAGCAGTAATGTTTCTGGTTTTCTGGCTGACGTTCCACGCGGTGGGACAGAGGATGTCCGATGTGCTTGCCGCCGGAATAGAGCTCTTCACGCAGGCTGCCGACAGAGGCCTCGTGGCTTACGGGATCAACCCCGTCGTTAAGAGCCTTATCATTGACGGTATTTTTGCGGGCGTAGGATCCGTGCTCAGTTTCCTTCCCATCGTAGTTACTCTTTTCTTCTTCCTCTCGATCCTTGAGGACACAGGATACATGGCAAGGATAGCCTTCGTGATGGACAGCATGCTCAGGAAGATAGGGCTTTCAGGAAGGAGCTTCGTCCCGATGCTGATGGGGTTCGGGTGCTCCGTCCCCGCGATTATGGCAACGCGGACGTTGTCCTCTGACAGGGACAGGAAGATGACTATCCTGCTGACACCGTATATGAGCTGTTCAGCAAAGATCCCCATCTATGCGGTGTTCTCTGCCGCCTTCTTCCCGCACCACGCTGCACTTGTGATGATAGCGCTGTATGTTACGGGGATTCTGGTAGGGATCCTTGCCGCGCTGCTGTTCAAGAGCACGCTGTTCAGGGGAAAGCCGGTACCCTTCGTCATGGAGCTTCCCAACTATCGGCTGCCGTCTGCGAAAAGTGTAGCGCTCCTGCTCTGGGAGAAGGCCAAGGATTTCATAGAGAGGGCTTTTACGATCATCTTCCTCGGATCGATAGTGATCTGGTTCCTTCAGACTTTCGATTCACGGATCAACGTCGTTAGCAATTCCGCAGACAGCCTGCTTGCGGTAATAGGCAGGTTCATAGCTCCGGTCTTCGCACCTCTCGGATTCAATGACTGGAGGGTGGCGACATCACTGATCTCCGGTTTCACTGCCAAGGAATCGGTCATAAGCACTCTGGCAGTCCTGCTCGGGACCAGCATAGACAGTCTGGGAGAGGTCCTCGGCACGCTGTTCACACCTTTGACTGCGGTCAGCTTCCTCGTTTTCACTTTGCTTTATACTCCCTGTGTCGCCGCAGTTGCCGCGGTCAGGAGAGAACTGGATTCAGCGGCAAAGACCCTGAGCGTCATCATATCCCAGTGCGTGATCGCGTGGATCACCGCGCTGGTCGTTTATACGATCGGAGGGATACTGTTTTGAGCATGCCTGACATAGTAGTGATAGCAGCGATAGCCGGTGCTGCTGTGCTTGCCGCGGTACGTTTGAAAAAGACGGGAGTCTCCTGCGGCGCTTGTGAAAACTGCCCCGGGAGTATATACTGCAAAAAGAAAAAGAATTGAAAATAAAACTATCTGATCAGAAGCCGGACAGTCTTTTTCTGCCCGGCTCTCTTTAACAGGAAGGCCACGTATGACAGATACAGATATCCTCATAATAGGCGCAGGGGCATCAGGAATGGCTGCGGCCGCTGAGGCGGCGGAGACATGTCCGGGCGTTCGCGTGCTGATCCTTGAGCGTTCCGAGAGACCGGGCAGGAAGATACTTGTGACGGGAAACGGAAGGTGCAATCTGTCAAACGAGAGCATCAACCTGTCCGATTACAACACAGGAGCGGAGGCATTTTCCGCCGTGATGGATAGGTTCGGCGACGACATCCGGTTTTTCCGCCGTCTCGGACTCGTGACCAGATCTGACGGGGAAGGAAGGGTATATCCTTACAGCGGGCAGGCAGCTTCAGTACTGGATGCGCTGAGGTTCCGCGTTTCGGCCTCAGGAGCAGAGACCGTTTGTTCCGCAGAAGTAACAGGTGTGTATCCTGAGGATAGAGCGTTCCGTGTCACCACGGCTGACGGCAGAGAGTTCAGATCTGAAAAGGTCATAGTTGCTGCGGGATCTCCCGCAGGCGCCCATGGATCGCGCAACGCGGAACTGATCTCTTCAATTGCTGCGGACGGACAGGCATTCAGGGATTTCTCTCCCGCCCTAGTTCCTCTTAAGATCAGAGGGCTGCCTGCCCAGCTCAAAGGGGTCAGGGTGCGCGCAAAGGCGAGCCTCAGATCAAGTGACGGACGGGAGGATTCGGAGACCGGGGAGGTGCAGTTCGGAGACGGATATGTCTCGGGGATTTGCATACTCGATCTGTCGAGGCGGTATCCCGGAGGAGACGCGGAACTGTCACTGGATCTCTGCCCGGATATGGAGAGTGAGGAGATCTCGGAAGTGATA
>JAFZZV010000151.1 GCA_017828855.1 Oscillospiraceae bacterium
ACGATGGCGTTTCAATAAGGTTGCCTGTCTCGTCTCGTGTCCTGACTGACGATTCGCGGATGGTTAAGTGTCGTTTAACCTCCTTAGAGACAGTGGTCGGATCCTTGCCGATCCACTTAGCAATCTCCCGAAACGTCATCTTTTTATCCAGGCCTAACTGGATGTTGTGTCTGTCATCGAAGGTAAGATGTTTATTCTTTGCCATGTAGAACTCCTGGCTGACCGGTGTGACCTCCTCAACAGTGATTCTACATATTTATCAGGGTAAGTTCCGTACGCTTTAGCTTCTCATCCGAACTTCCACCACAACGTCCACACTGGAACTTACTCTAGGAATTTACTGATCCCTTTCTGTCCTTGTCTGAGCCCTCCGTCTGTCTTGACTGGAAAGGCCTAAACTGATACCATTTCCTGTGCATATCGTACACAGGAAAGGTTTTTTCTTATGGATAATAACCAACAGAAGACTATCGGAAAAGACTACACTCTGGCAGGCTTAGCGAAGTTCTGCTCCACCGCGGTCTTCACCCAGATGATGTTCTCTCTGCTGATGTCTCTGGATGACAGCCTATTCATCTCCAGATACCTGGGTCCGACTGCTCTCGCCGCTTTCAGTGTCACTATGCCTGTCTTTATGATACACGGTGCGATCTCATCCATACTCGGAGGATGCGCCTCCCTCTGCGCCTCCAAAATGGGAGAAGGCAAGACAGACGAAGCTGCCGGAGACTTCTCCTCGGTCGCCATTTTCTGTATCTTCTTCGGGACATTGTCAGGCGCAGTCATGCGCGTGTTCATGGATCCTATTCTGAGATTCTGCGGTGCCACTGATCTGCTGATGCCGCTGTGCAGGCAGTTCTTCTCGATCATGGTCTGGTCTTTCCCTCTCTCTATGGTCAGCCGCCTGTTCACATTCTTCTATGTTCCGGCAGGGAAGCCCTCATACAACATGATCACCACTCTGATGTCAGCGGTGTTCAATATAGTGTTTGACTGGCTCTTTATAGTCAAACTCGGATTCGGTATGAGAGGCCCGGCTCTTGCCAACCTCTGCGGCACCGTTGCAGTGCTGATCTTCGGAGTCATTTTCTATTCGGGAAAGAACTGCGAGATTGGTTTCGGAAAGCCTACAGGCCGCTTCCTTCCTCTTCTTTTGATGACCATAAAGCTTGGGTTCCCTCACATGGTGACATCTGTCGCACTTGGCATCAACGGCCTTGTCATCAACAAGGTCCTGATAGCGGAAGCCGGAGAGATGGCGCTCTCAGCCAACAGCATCGTCAACAGCATGCAGTTCATCTTCATGTCCGCATTCTTCGGGGTATCCTCATCCATCAGTCCGATGCTGAGCTTCGCCTACGGCGAAAAGAAGCCTGAAAGGATCAGGCGCATAATCAGGCAGTACGCTGCCCTTGTCCTTTGCCTGGCGGCTGTAGTGGTGACGCTGTATCTCCTGGGAAAGGGGTATCTGGTCAAGCTCTATCTGCGTAAAGACTCAGATCCCACTCTCAGAGCGATGGTACTCAGAGGGCTGAGCGCAGCTGCACCGACATTCCCGTTCTTCGGACTGGTGATAGTCATTCAGGATCTCTTTACCGGGGTACAGAACACCAGAGTATCTGCACTGATCTCACTTGCCGAGAACGCGGTATTCTCAAACCTTACAGTCATCTTCATGACAAAGTGGTTCGGTCTGGACGGATTCTGGTGGACATTTGCCACACAGGAATTCCTTGCGTTCCTTCTTTGCCTGTTCCTGTATTTCAAGTACAGGGACGTATACGGATACGGCAGCAGCGGAAAAGCATCGTTCTTTGAAGAAGGAACGATCAATTAATCATATGTCAATAACAGAACGAAAGCCTGCACGCTGCAGGCTTTCGTTGTATTATAAGATCTTTTCACCAGTCGCTGTCCCAGTCGGAACCGCTGTCCCAGTCCCAATCCGAATCGGAATCCCAATCCCAGTCCGAATCGGAATCCCAGTCCCAGTCATCGCTGTCCCAGTCGTCATCGTCCCAGCTGGAACTGTAATCGTAAGGGTCATAGTATCCGCTGTCATAGAAGTCGGACACACCGTAATCGGAATCATATGAGTATGACTGGTAATAGTCGTCGTAATTGTTCTCGAAATAGCTGTCGATCCCCGTCGGATACCAGTATCCGGTGCCCTGGTCGAAATAGTACCAGTCATCATGGTAGTTGTAGTACGTGTCTCCGCCGTAATAGTAGTATCCGGTCGACGGCGAGCGCATGAAGGAGCTGTATATCATGCCTATGACGCCAAGGATGATCCATATAGTGACCATGATGGCGATCCCGGTGACGAAGCATCCGCACCCCTTGAGGTTGCGGTGTCCGCTCGGCAGAGTCGAGTAGGTCATGCCTGACTGCCTCTGAGCCGCTGCCTTGGCCTGCGCATTTCTCCTGTTGGCGAACTCGGATTTCAGTTTCTGGTACAGTTCGTTGACAGCGTACTCCTCGTCGGTCCCCCTGTATCTGACGGACCTGGAACCGTCGGCTTTGTTCTTGTAGACAACATAGTTTCCGTCGGTATCCCTGAAAATGCCGTATGCTTTGGGCTCCCTGTAGTCCTCGCCTATGAAAAAGCGCAGCTTGTCAAGAGGTATCCTGTATCTTGTGCAGAAAGCCTTGAGCTCCTCTATGGTCTTAGGGATGCCGTTTCCGGTCCTGTATGCACCCGCATTCGGGCCTCCGCAGTTCGGGCAGTTGGTCTCGATATCGGAATAGTAGGTCCCGCAGTATTCACATTTGATCTTCATCGGCACTCCTCCTTTCCCGGCACATCTGCCGGAATCGATGCCTTTCCGGCACAGTTAGTATAGCATACCTCTGTATTTGACAGGAACGGAAAAAAGCGCGAAATAACGTGCGATATCGGGTCTGTTCGGCAAAAATAGGATCCCTTTGAAGAAGTGCCGGGGCATAAGCTCCGGCACTTTGATATATCCAGATCGCTCAGTCTCAGTCATCCTTTGTCTGGTTCAGAAGCCAGGACATGATGCCGTACTCGTTCTTGTATGTGGGCACCCAGCTCCAGTGGTTCTGACGGAAGAGCTTTCCGTAATTCTCGGGATTCATGAGGTTCGGTGTGATGGAGACATCATATTTCTCAAGATCTTCCGGTGAGAAGAGCGTCAGATGGGCGTTGTCGTTGCCGTTGTCCCTCATATTCATGACTGCATCGACAAGGTATTTGTGACGGTACAGTGTGTGGTCAATGTACGCGGACGTGACCCAGATCGGACGTCTTATGGACTTAAGGATCGTAAATGTCTCCGGCGTCATTGAGGGGCATACCGGGACTGCTGCTGCAAACAGGTCGGAACCGACCGACATCGCGCGGACCGTTCCGGCCCCGCCCATGGACATTCCGGTAACATAGATCCTCTTGGGATCGACCTTTCCTTCCGAGATCATCCTTCTGATGAGGTCGCATACCAGTCCGAGATAGTATCTTGACCAGCCGTATCTGGGATCTTTGGAGAAATCGCTGTTCTCGAACTTGTTGTTCATATTGACCTTGGAGAAGTCGCGGCGCTCCTCTACGCACATCGGCGCAAGGACATACAGGTCCGGATAATCCTCAGCGAAGTTGACGGGGCCGTAGTCGGCAGTCAGCTGCTTCTCGTTGTCTCTGGCTCCCTCGCCGTCCTCATAACCGCCGTTTCCGCCTCCGTGAAGGAAAAGGATCATCGGGCGGGGCGTGGTGGCGTTCTCAGGTGTATAGAGACGGTACATGAGACGTCCCTCGACTACCTTGGCGAACTTGTCATCCATGGTGCGGGTCTTGACTTCGAACTCGCTCTGGCCGATCTTCTCGTCGCCGACGCAGAGAGTCCATACGGCTTTGTTTGTGGAAGGCACCAGGTCTATATGGAGTACACCGTCCTTTACTTCGACGGCCGTGACGTCCCCGGGGGCTACGCCTCTGCTTTCCTTGAGGAAAGCTATATGCTCTGTCGATACAGCAGGTCCCTCAAGACGGACCTGATCGATCGCAGGAGCCTCGCCGTCCCACGGGATCTCCAGCCAGTCTATCTCCTGTCCAGTAAGGCCCAGGAATGCATGTGCTACGTTTGCCATGTTCTTTCTCCTGTCTTTCTCGTTTTATGATTTTCCGTCCCTTTGCGGGAGGTCTCTTATTGATTAGATTATAATTCTGCGTCATTTGATTGGCAATCCGGGAAA
>JAFZZV010000152.1 GCA_017828855.1 Oscillospiraceae bacterium
GCACCTGCCTGATCATGCTGTTATTAGGCTTCGAAACCTACTTCTTCATAGGTGTAGGGAACTGTGATCTTGCCAGCTATGATATCTTCCTTGGCTTTGTTGGCCGCCGCGATCGCTTCATCGGAGGGAGCGATATGAGTGCCTTCCGTGGTGAATGTGACTGCACCTTCCTTGAGGCCCTGAGCCTGGTGGCCGCCCTTGAGGGTGCCGTTGATGGCTTCGCCGATTCCGTTGAGGATGGTGACGTCCATGAGTCTCATGCCGCTGACGAAGACTGTATCAGGGCTATAGAGGCACTGGTTGGTGTCGATGCCGACGATCTTGAAGTCACCGGATTCTTCAGCGGCTGCGATGCAGCCGAGTCCGGAACCGCCGGCAGCCGGGAATACGATGTCGCAGCCTTCATCTCTGAGGGCGAGAGCAAGCTCCTTGCCTGTGGTGGTATCAGCAAATCCGCCGACGACCTTGACGCTGATGTCAATATCGGGATTGACGGACCATGCACCTGCCATGAATCCGGAGGAGAAGTATCTCAGTGAGGGGATATCCAGAGCGAGGACGATGCCGAGCTTGTTGGTCTCGGTGGTCATCGCAGCGATGATGCCGAGGAGATATGTCTTCTCATTGTCCCAGTATGTCACGCTGGTAACATTGTCGCGGTCCGGTACTTCGCCGTCCACGAACAGGTATTTCTGATCGGGGAACTCAGCGGCGACCTTGCTCATCGCGTCGATGGCATCGAAACCGCCGGCGACGATCAGGTCATATTCTCCGGAAGCGGAGAGATCAGTGAAGTGCCCCTCGAACTCAGCAACTTCCTTGGGCTCGATGAGCTGATAGCCGTCGATGCCGTACTTTACGCATGCATCGTCGCAGCCCTTCTTGAGCGTGTCGTTGAAAGAACCGTCTCCGAGTCCGCCTACTCCGATGACGAGCGCGAACTTGAATCCGTCGTCTTTCTCTTCTTCTTTCTTCCCGCCGCAGGCAGCGAGGCTGACAGCCAGGACCGCTATGAGCAGAAGCGCCATGATCTTTTTCATCTTTTTCATTCTTTTTCTCCTGTTTATTTGAATCCCATTGCCGGGATCGTTTACAGCTTTTATTCCTTGCCGGTATTGTGCTCGCCGATATTTGTCCTGATCCAGTAATCCTCAGCCTTCTCGGTGATCCTGGAAGGATCGATGGCAGCCATCGCGCGGATCATGACTCTGCCGGTCGTCGTGGCGGTGTCTTCGTAGATCTCATGGATCTCTTTCTCCCAGTCGGGGTTGATCCCTTCCGCGTAGTTGCTGACAAGGTATATCGATGCGTAGAGAGCTCCGATGGCTCTCGCCAGGGCTGCCTCCGGCATCATGGTCTGCCCGCAGATGTCACAGTGCATGTCATAGAGCATCCTGACTTCCGCAGGAGATTCGAATCTCGGACCCTCAGTGATGGCCATGACTCCGGTGCGGAACACTCTGGGGAAATCCTTCTTGGCCTCGGTGACGAGGATGTCGTGCAGGTCCTTCGATACGATGTTCCTCATCCTGACGACGTTCTTGTTGAACTGCTCAAGGTATGAGATCCTCTTGGTCAGGTCGATCAGGTCTGTGGGAACGATCATGTCGCCGGGCTCCATGAGAGGGTTGATCCCCCCGCCGCTTCCGTCGGTCAGGATGTATTTCACTCCCGCCCTCTGAAGCACCCAGAAAAGCCTCTCGCTGGGGGTATCGTTCATCGGAGACTCGTTTGCCCAGCCGTGGAAAGGGCAAAATAAAACTCTGCGCGGCTTTCCGTCGGCCGTGACAGAGGCGTCAAGTTCATACAGTTTCATCGGGACCGTTGTCCCGTAGGGAGTCTCAAACTCCATGCCGGTCCTGAGGATAGTGAGTCCTTCGAAATGGATGTCTTCGGGGAACTCGCATCCCCACGTTCCGGACCCGCCTATGTGGCAGTAAAGCACCTGAGGTATCTCTTTACAGATCATGCATACGTCCTTTCGCGATCTCGTGATTCTTCTGGTATCAGTATACAGTCTGCTTTCCCTTTTCAGTCCTTTGCCGCGCAGCTGACATCTCTCTGTAATGTTTATTCCCCGGCAATGGACTATTATTTCTCATTTTGATACAATAGTCTCATAATGAGACTCAGGAGATTACTATGCTAAAGCGCTCAGTGTTAAGTGACATATCAGACACCATCCAGAACGAACTGGATGCCTATTCGCAGCTCACCGGTCTTTCATTCGATGTGCTGGATGAGAACATGTGCAAGATAGCCGGGACCGGCATCTCCAACTATGTTCTCGGCGAGAAGGCCCAGAACAATTTCTCACCCGCAGAACACGCAAAACGCATCAGGCAGCCGGTGTTCCTGCTGGAACGGGCAGGCTCTCTCTGTTCCAGATGCGACTTCCGGGACAGCTGCAGATATCTTGCGGAGGCCGCATGCCCCATGTTTATCGGGGACCGGTGCGTGGGGATAGTCTGTGCCCACTGCGATGACCCGGAGGTCCTGGACAGGATAAGGTCGTCGGAGAAACACTACCGCGACCTTGTGGAACAGCTCACCGGTATCTTGACCGCGCTGGCCAGGGGAGTGATCGACAGCATCAACGTCACCAGTTACAGAGACGCAGTCACCGGGCTCGTCAGGAACAGCGACGCGCCGATCATACTCGTACGGAACCGCAGGATCTCAGACATGAGCGGATCCGCCGCTCCCTACGTGCAGTCGGCCTCCGGAGGCTCCATGAAGCTCAGCACGGGATCCCAGGTGTCGGTGCTGCTCTCCCGCAACAGCAGCGACATAACCCTGAAGACGTCTGACCATACCGCTGACCTGACTGCGGAATACAGGCTCCTGCCGGCGGATCTTCCGTTCTGCGACCGTCTGGAACTTATCAGGGCCGACAGGAACGTTATACCTTCCAAACCAGTATTCCAGGACAGCATAAGCCAGGTATCCATAGACTACCTTCAGGGGTCCAGCGCGGGATTTGAGGCGTTCAAGCGCTCCGCTGTAAGCCTCTACAATTCCAGCCGATTCATCTTTCTGGAAGGAGAGCGGGGGCTGGGCAAAGAGACCTGGGTCAGGGCGATCCACAACTCCAGCGACCACTCGGCCGACGAACTGATCATCCTTGACTGCAACTCATTCTTTGACCTGACCTTTGCCAACAACGTATTCGATGAGAACGGCGGCATGCTGTCAAGGCACCATATAACACTGTGCCTGAAAGAGGTATCCAAACTGTCTTCCTGGCTGCAGCGCAAACTTGTTGACTCCGCGCCTGTACTGAGCGCAAACGACATCAGAGTCATCGCAACGTCCACCGACTCAGCGGAAGAACTGGTGCGGATGAACATCATGATCAACCGTTTCTATATGCTCTTCTATCCGGCATTCCTTCGTGTGCCGCCCATCCGTGAGAGACATGACGATATAGAGTTCTATATCGATGACTGCATAGACAAATACAAGATCCTGGACAACCGCAGAGTCAGGATCACAAAGGGTGCCAAAGCGAAGCTCATGTCGTACACCTGGCCTGGCAACTTCATGCAGTTGGAGCACACCATGGGATTCCTCATCGCCAACAACACATCCGGCACCATCACCGAAAAGGATGTCGCCGCGGTCCCCGACCTTACAGACGGCAGCACCGAACTCAATCTGAGGCAAAATGAAAAGAGCCTCATAAAAGAAGCTCTTCTGAAATATACCGGCCCCAACGGCAAGCTCGCCGCAGCCCAGGCACTTGGAATAAGCAAGGCAACTCTATACCGCAAGATGAAGGAATACGAACTGGAGTGATATGCCGCTCAATCGGAAAATCCGAAGAATACGGGTTCTCCGGTATATTCTTTGGGGACGATGATGCCTCTGAGGGCACTGAGAGCCCCCTCCGCGAGCGCCTCCATCTCCAGCTCCCCGGGATATGCACGGACCGGGGCGATCCATCCGCACCGCCTCTCTATCCCCTCAACGATGCTTCTGTATCTTACCAGGCCTCCTGTCAGGAGTATCGCCTCAGCCTTTCCCTCCAGCACCGCAGCCATTGCTCCTATCTGCTTGCAGATCTGGTATATCATTCCTTCCCAGGCCCTTTCGGCGTTCTCGTCGCCGTTCTCTATCTTCTCCAGCACCAGGTCGGCATCA
>JAFZZV010000153.1 GCA_017828855.1 Oscillospiraceae bacterium
ATTCTTCATGATCGGCATCCTCCTTGACCGGGAACAGAACTGCCGCTGCGGAGGCGATCAGGATGGTCAGGATCATTATCCTGGTGCCTTCCGAAACAGATGAGATAAGAGGTATCTTTCCGGACAGCCAGCTCAGCATGAAGCTGAACAGCACAGCGGAAAGAACCACCGGGTCCTTTTTGGAAGGCGGGACTATTATGGCGATGAACATGCCGAATATGGACACGCTCAGCGCGGTCACCACCGAAGAGGGAAGGATGTTTCCGGCTATCACACCGAACATGGTCCCGAGAGCCCAGGGGAGCACCGAAGTTGATGCCAGGCCGTAGGTGTACGCGGGAACAAGGTATCCCTCCCTGGAGATGCTCGCGCCGAAGATCTCATCGGTTATGAAAGCGCCCATGCCGATGCGGTGTCCCGTGGACGTCGCGGGATCGAGCCTCTGGCTCATGGCGCAGCTCATGAGGATATACCTGCAGTTCGTAATGAATATGACCGCGGCCATCTCGAGATAGGACGCACCTGCCGCGATGAGAGTGAATGCCGCATACTCGCCTGCGGAGGCGATAGTCAGAAGACTGGCAATGAACGCCTGGATCGGATCCAGGCCGGCAGCCTTTGCGGAGATGCCAAGAGAGAACGCGACCGCGAAGTATCCCAGTCCTATGGGTATGCCGTCTCTCGCTCCCTGAGCGAAGACGTGTCTGTTTTCAGAATGCGTGTGATCCTGCATTTGAGCCGATCCTTTTCGGGCCGCAGACCCGGTCTGCGGATGATATGCACATCTATTCGCACTATATGCTGATAATATGCTTCCAGTCCATTATACGTGCGGAAACAATGAGGAACAAGCGCGGGCGGTATGGTATCATTTGGTCAGAAGATCAAAAGACAGAATGATACCGGAGACATGTCGTATGCCGGCTATTTCCAGAATTCAGGCAAGGCAGTTCGTGCTTGCCAAGCAGGGACTGCTCGGAGAGCACCGCTTTATCGGAAAAGACGGTGCGTACACTTATGTCCGCCAGGCCGGATGCCTTCAGTACGACCCGGTGGACGTATGCGGCAAAAATGCGGAGCTGACCCTGCAGTCCCGCGTCAAAGGATTCAGGAAGCAGATGCTTGACGACCTGCTCTATAAGGACCGGCTGCTGGTGGATTATACGGACAAGGAACTGTCCATCTGGCCCAGCGAGGACTGGCCGTACTTCTCCGGATACAGGCAGAGGAGCATGGAGCACGGCTGTAAGTTCGAAGGCATCCCAGAGCTCGAACGGAAGGCGATTGAGTATATCCGTGAGAACGGGCCTGTCAGCAGCGATAGTCTTCCCATAGAAGGAAAGGTGTTCTGGCACTCCTCCATGCACTGGAGCGGGAACTGGCACACCGAATCCAAAGCGGCGCGGTCCGTGCTGGAACAGCTGTACACCGACGGTGTGCTCCTTATCCACCACAAGAGCGGATCCAGGAAGTTCTACGATCTCGCGGAGAGGTATCTCTCACCGGAATTGCTCAGCGCACCGAACCCGTGTGCGGACGAAGACTCGTTCACAGACTGGCGCGTACTGAGAAGGATCGGCGCCGTCGGGATGATGTGGAACCGCCGTTCCGACGCATGGCTCGGGATAGAGATGACGTCACAGAGCAGAGAAGAGTCATTTGAGCGTCTGCAGAGGAACGGAGAGATTACAGGAATAGAAGTAGACGGAATACGCTTTCCGCTTTATATACTGAGCGCCGATATGCCTATGATGGAAGCTGTGATCAACGGACAGGCGGATACGAAGCCGAGGCTTGAGTTCCTTGCCCCACTGGATCCGATGCTGTGGGACAGGAAACTGATAGAGGCGCTATGGGACTTCAGGTATTCGTGGGAGATATATACGCCTGCAGCGAAGAGGCAGTACGGGTATTACACGCTGCCGATCATATACGGAGACCGCTTTATAGGCAGGATCGAGCCAAGGGCGGACAGAAAGACAGGGACATTGACTGTGAATGGACTCTGGATGGAGCCAGGAGTGAAGAAGACAAAAAAACTGTCCGGCAGGATCGATGCAGCCGTGAGGCGGCTGGCCCGGTTCAACGGATGCGGATATCAGAATGACTGAGAAAGAAGGCAGAACTGATATGTGGTATGTGATCTTGGGTATACTGCTGCTTTTCTTCGCTTCGTGCATATTCCTCGCATCATATGTCGTCAACGGAAAGAGGCAGACATTTGAGGAAGCCCTCAAATGGCAGTCTGAGCGGTACGACACATCTTTCTACGATGAGGCGGAGAAAAAGGACTATACCGTGCAGGGCGATGAGGGGTATCTGCTCCATGTACAGCTGCTGAAAGCGCCTCAGGAGAGCAGCAGATATGTGATAATAACTCACGGGTTCACCGACAACCGCATGGGAGCCCTGAAATACGCGAGATTCTACCGGGAACTGGGCTTCAACTGCGTCATCTACGATATCCGGGGACACGGCGAGAACGAGAAGACCTTCACGACTTACGGGAAGAAAGAGGGGAAGGATCTCGCCCTGCTCATCGAAGATACAAGGAACAGATATCCGGACCTGACGGTGCTGGGACTTCATGGCGAATCCCTCGGAGCGGCTTCTACGATAATGTCGCTCAGATACCGCCCGCAGGTGGATTTCGCAGTCGCTGACTGCGGGTTCTCGGATATAGAGAACGTGCTGAGGAACGGGATAAAGAACCTGAAGATGCCGGGATTCCTGACTGACATGCAGAACATAGGCCTTATGATCGGATACGGGTGCTCGTTCAGGGATATGAGACCCATAGAGGCGCTGGCTGACAGCGAAGTCCCGGTCATGTTCATACACGGTGCTGACGATACGCTGATCGTCCCGAAGAACTCTCAGGACATGTATGACGCGGCAAAGGGATACAGGGAGATACACCTGATCCCCGGAGCCGAGCATGCCCTTTCTGCGATAGTCGCACCGGAGCAGTATCTCGTGTATATCTGGGGCTTCCTGGAGAAGGTGCTCGGCAACTGAGACCGCGGCCGCCGTACATCGGACAGACGATGTTCCCGGCTAAGATGATCTATAAAGAAATAATGATATAAGGAGAAGGCAAAATGGAGATCACCCGCGACATAGTCTATATCGGAGTGAACGACCACAGGATCGACCTGTTCGAGGGACAGTATGCAGTCCCCAACGGCATGTCGTACAACTCATATCTCATCCTGGATGAGAA
>JAFZZV010000154.1 GCA_017828855.1 Oscillospiraceae bacterium
CAGCATGATCAGGCAGGTGCGCTGCTGAAAAGCAGGCGCACCTGCTTTCCACAAAAAGACTATTTCAAGAAGGACACCACATGAACGCAGTCGAGATGCTGGGCATAACCAAAAGATTCAACGGCATGCCCGCCAATGATAATGTGGATTTTTACGTAGAGAAGGGCGAGATCCACTCCCTGCTCGGTGAGAACGGCGCGGGAAAGACCACGCTCATGAATATCCTGTTCGGGATGTACAGGGCAGACAGCGGGATCATAAAGATAAACGGCGAGGAGGTAAGGATCACTTCTCCCCGTGTAGCCATTGAGAGCGGGATATCGATGGTCCACCAGCACTTCATGCTGGTAGACTCACTAACCGTGACAGAGAACATAGTGCTCGGACAGGAACCGAAAAAAGGACCTTTCTTCGATCTGGAGGAAGCGTTCAGACAGATCGGCGAACTCGCCGACAGATATCATTTCAAGGTCGATCCGAGAGCTAAGATACGGGATCTGTCAGTCGGAGTCAGACAGAGGGTGGAGATACTCAAGGCGCTCTACCACAAGGCAGACATCCTGATTCTGGACGAGCCGACCGCAGTGCTGACGCCTCAGGAGGTGGACGATCTGTTCACGGTGCTGAGGGGACTGAAGGATGACGGAAAGACAGTCATCATCATCACTCACAAGCTTAAGGAGACCATGGCGGTGGCCGACTCGGTCACCATTCTGAGAAAGGGAAAAAAGGTCACGAGGCTTCCGATACAGGAGGTGGACGAGCAGAAGCTCGCCGATCTCATGGTGGGAAGGTTCGTGGACCTCGGTATAAAGAAAAAGGACCTCAGGGCTGACAGGCCGGTCAGGATCAGCCTTGACGACATCGTTCTGGCGAAGAACGGCAGGAACGTTCTTGACCATATCTCGCTGGATATACGTTCCGGTGAGATACTGGGTATCGCCGGAGTGGAAGGCAACGGACAGACCGAATTGATAGAGGTGATCACCGGTATAGAAAGAGGATACACGGGTAAGATCACACTTGACGGAGAAGACATCACTGGAACTGACGCGTCCGGGATGCTCCGGGTGATCGGGCACATCCCGGAAGACAGGGGCATGCGCGGATACATCAGCGGTTTCACCAACTGGGAGAACCTGATCCTCGGATACCACACACTTCCCCAGTATATGACCCGGTACGGGATCCTCAGGACGAAACAGATACGCAGCGAGGCGGAGAAGGCAATAGAAGACTATGACATCCGCACGGAAGGCATAGACCAGCCGACAGGTTCTCTTTCAGGGGGCAATCAGCAGAAGCTGGTGGTCGGTCGGGCGCTAAAGCATCACAACGGAGTCCTTGTCGCGGCACAGCCCACAAGAGGAGTGGATATAGGAGCGATAGAATACATCCACTCGCAGCTCATGGCTGTCAGGGACAGAGGCGGAGCGGTGATACTGATATCCGCCGACCTGGATGAGATAGTGAAGCTCTCGGACAGGATCGCGGTCATATATGAAGGAAAGATAGCGGCCTGCAGGCCCGCCTCCGGATTCACGGAATCCGAGCTCGGGGCCTACATGCTAGGAAAGGGAGGCGCCACTGATGAAGAATAAGGTCATGGATTTTCTCAGGCGAAGCCAGATACTGGTCTCTGCGGCGTCACTCTTGCTGGCGCTTCTCATCTGCGGGCTTGTGATCGTGATCTGCGGTTATTCCCCGATGGAAGCCTACGGAGCAATGCTCAAAGGCGCTTTCGGGAGCAAGTATTATTTCTCACAGACACTGGGAACGATGATCCCGCTGGTGTTCTCGGGACTCGCGATGCTCATGGCTGTAAAGGTCGGCATATTCAACATCGGAATAGAGGGGCAGATGCTGGTCGGATCATTCGCGGCAGCCATCGCTGGCCGTTATATCACAGGACTGCCCAAGATCATCCACCTTCCCGTTGCGCTGCTTGCTGGTGCTGTTATGGGAGGCCTCTGGGCGCTCATCGCCGCCTGGCTCAAGAACGCTCTGGGGATCAATGAGGTCATACTGACCATCATGCTGAACTACGTGGCGCAGTACATAGTATCCTACCTCGTGTCGTTCCCGTTCCATGCGGAAGGAAACGTGGTCAGGACGGAAGACATACAGCCGACCGCATCCATGACGACAATGGTCGCACACACAAGGCTCTACACCGGCATTTATCTTGCCGTAGCCGCAACAGTCCTCATCTGGCTCATGCTCAGGTTTACGAGATTCGGATATGAGCTGAGGGCAGTGGGAAGCAACAGTTTTGCCGCGGAGACTGCAGGTATCGACGCCAAGAAGTACATCCTCGCGGCGATGTTCCTGTCCGGGGCTCTCGCAGGCATAGGAGGCGCCGGAGAGGTCCTCGGATACTGGGGATACTATATCCCGACCATGACACAGGGATACGGATTTGACGGCATAGCGATTGCCACTATGGGACGGAGCCAGCCTCTGGGGACGTTCATCTCGGCATTCCTGTTCGGAGCGCTGAGGAACGGGGCCACTGGAATGAACCGTTCCACAAGTATTCCGGGAGAACTGATCGAGGTGCTGGAAGGGCTTGTCATACTGTTCGTGTCGACGCCGGGAATATTCCGTGCGGCAAGAAAGATCATAAGGGCGAGGAACGAAAGGAGACCGGGAAATGGAGTTTCTGCTTAAACTGTTAGCCGGAGCGATCCGGGTGACGATACCGATAGCATACGCCGCTCTTGCAGGCATGATCGCCGAGCGTGCCGGCGTAGTCAACATGGGACTGGAAGGAATGATGCTCTTCGGGGCTTTCTTCTCGGTCGTAGGCTCATACATTTCCGGTTCCGCCTGGATCGGCCTCCTGTTCGCTATGGCGGCAGGGGCGCTCACGGGCCTGCTCATGGCGGCCTTCGCCATAGGGTTCAAGTGCGAGCATATGATCACCGGAGTAGCAGTCAACATGTTCGCCAGCGGAATGACGGTAGTGTTGCTGCAGATGATATGGGGGACCAGAGGCAAATCGTCTGCGGTGGACGGGCTAGGCGTGGTGAGTCTCCCGGTTATCAACAAAATTCCTATAATAAAAGATCTGATAGGAAGCGTGTCACCGCTGTTCTACATACTGATAATATGCACCGCCGTGCTGTGGGCAGTTCTCTATAAAACTCCTGCAGGACTGAGAGTAAGGGTCGTGGGCGACAACCCGTTCATGGCCGGGTCGATGGGCATAAACGTCTACAGGGTCCAGTATGTATGCATGATGGTCAGCGGAGCTCTTGCGGGGATGGGAGGAGCTTACCTCTCTATTGGAGACATATACATGTTCAGCAAAGACATGGTCGCCGGCCGCGGATACATCGCACTTTCCATGGTCATACTGGGAGGCTGGAAACCGGTGCCGGTGGCTGTCTGCGGTCTCGTCTACGGGATCGCTCAGAGCCTGCAGTTCAGGATACAGTCGGTCTCCATCCCGTCTCAGCTGGTACAGATGCTGCCTTATGCAGTGACGATCATAGTGCTGTTCTTCGCAAAGAAAGGCGCGGAAGCCCCCGCAATGGAGGGAGTGCACTACTATCAGAAAGGTGAATGAACGTCCGAGTTTGATCTGATCGACAGGAGAAAAACATGAAGGTATTTCAGAATGCGTGCATAGTTACCGTCAACAGTGAGTTTGACGTCATCGAGAACGGCACTCTTGCCGTAGAAGGGAAAAAGATCTCGTATGTCGGCCCTCACAGAGAGTTCCCGGAAGCCGAGACAGTGGACTGTACCGGGAAGGTGATAATGCCGGGATTCGTCAACGGGCATGCCCATATGCCCATGATCTTCTTCAGGGGGTACACAGACGACCTCAATCTTCAGGACTGGCTGTGGAAAAAGATATTTCCGCTGGAGTCCAGACACACACCCGATACCCAGTATCACGGAGCTCTGGCTGCTGCGGCCGAGCTCACGAGGACCGGGACCACTACGGTCAACGACATGTATTACCGCGGAGAGCACGTGGCGAGAGCCCTCAAAGAAGCAGGGCTTTCCGGAATAGTGTCTTCTTGTCTCATGAGCACCAACGAGGAGGTTGCCTCGGTGCTGCAGAGCGCGATAGAGCTGGCTGAACAGTACAGAGAAGATGATGATATACGCACTGCCATTGCGCCGCATGCCGAATACACCTGCACTCCGGAAGATCTGAGACATTGGGGTGAGGTCGCCGTAAGGACGGGACAGCCGATCCACATCCATTGCAGCGAGACCAGATCCGAGCATGACGAATGCATCGGCAGGCATGGGAAAACGCCAGTAGAGCTCTTCGAGAGCCTAGGGATGATGGATGCGCCTATGCTTCTCGCCCACTGCGTATATATAACCGAGAACGATATGGACATAATAAAGAAGCACGGCGCTTCCGTGCTTCACAATCCGATATCCAACCTGAAGCTTGCCAGCGGTGTTGCACCGGTCCCCAGGATGCTGGAAAAAGGCCTCAAAGTGGCTATCTCCACCGACGGCCCCGCAAGCAACAACACGCAGGACATGTGGGAAGAGATGAGGGTGGCTGCTCTCATCCATAAGGGATACCTTAGAGATCCTCTGGTGATGAATGCCAGAACATCGCTGTATCACGCCACCAAAGGCGCCGCGCTGGCTCTCGGATATGATGACCGCGGGTCTCTGGAAGAGGGGATGAGGGCGGATTTCGTGGTGTTCAGCACGGATTCTCCCGCCATGGACGTGCGCACCGATATAGTGAATCTGATTGTTTACAGCGGCAATTCCCGCGACATCGTGATGACAGTGGCAGGCGGAGAGGTGCTGTACGACAACGGCGAATACAAAAAACTCGATATCGATAAGGTCATGGGAGACGCCAGAGCGGATTTCGAGAATGTTTTCCGTGAAAGGTGAGGGAAATGATCAATCCATACATAAACAGTATCCGGCCGGATCCCGAAGAGATGGAGAGAAGAGCAGAGATGCTCAGGGACTCGTTCTCTGAAGATTATGCGAGATCGGAGAGAGGAGAGAGCATCCGCCCAAGGCTGGGAGATCTGATGTCCATCCAGTATATGAGGGAGAGACAGACCCTGACATTCGTGCTGCATCCGGAACTGAAAGCGACAGCGTATGAGATCGGATACAGGATAGGCAGGGACATATGTTCTGATATGATTAGGGGAAAGACCCTGCCGGAGATAATGGAGAGCAACCAGCCGATTGCGGAAGGGATCAGCTACGCTTTCGAGGAGATCGTGGAAGCTGACCTGAAACATGCCGTTTACCGGCACTATGAGTGTGCGGACTGTTACGGACTTCCCAACATCCACGACAAAGTGTGCGTCTACGAGGCAGGAGTTGCCGCAGGAATGTTCTCTGAGGCGCTCGGAAGGGAATGCATGGTGACTGAGCTGAAATGCTGCGCCAACGGAGATCCCTACTGCGAGTTCCTGGTCGAAGTGACGGATTGAAGTTGCTGAGGCAATGTGGAATAATAGTCTGCAGAACGAATTCTTATCTGGAGAAAAAAGATGGAAGAACTGATGCCATGCCCGATCTGCCATGAGGATTGTGCTTTCGTAGAGACCGAGGGGGACTGGTGCGTCTATGTCCAGTGCGGCCACTGCGGGACTCACACTGCATTTCACTCCTATAAAGGGAAGGAGAGCAGGGAAAAAGCGGAAGAGAACGTGATCCACCTCTGGAACATGGGTAAGGTCATAGCCGAAGCACGGACTGAATAAAAAAGAATAGCCAGAAAAAACAGCGCTCCCGCCGGTGTACAGCCAGCGGGAGTTTTCAATTATTATTTGTTCAAAAGAATCAGGAATCCCTGACAAAGAGACCGCGTATGTCCGCCCACCTCAGTTTACGGATCGCGATATCCGCCAGGAGGATGATGCAGCAGAGGGCCGACAGTATCAGGATCGGGTCGTAATACACCACTGTGTCCGGAGACGTCGCGGAAGCTATCGATTCGAGGTCATCCGAAACTGCGCCTCCGGTCTGGCTCGTAAGAGTATCAAGGACAGCTCTTCCGTCTGCGGAGAACGCATCATACTCATCGGAATAGTCGACGGAGAAGAAAGAGTTCAGGTAGTCAAGAACGTTTCCGTCGGCGTCCTTCAACGCGAACGTGACGTCATATGCGCCTTCCCTGTCTGTGAGGAAGGAACACTTGTAAGTGTTCTTCTGAGCCGCGTTCATCTGTATGGTGTGGCTTCCGTGAATATTCGACACCTGGATCTCAGCGGTGACGGGAACATCCGCAGCGGCGGTATGAAGTACCACGGACACGATCTTTCCCTTGCGTGTTATATCTGCTGTCATAGCTGAACCGTGGGGCTCTGCGGATAGGGTGGTGGAGACCATCCTCTTGATGATGGTCTTGGCGCTTTCGGATTCGTACCAGGACGAACACCATCTGTCGGTAAGATCTGATGTGAATACCGCAGCCTTTCCCTTGCCTGCGTCGCTTACTGCGTAGACGGGAGTCCCGTCAGAGTCAGTTATCCACGCATATTGTCCCGCTTTCATCGCGACAGGCATGATGCCCTTCACCATAGGAAGGTCGGCATCGGTGAAGCCTTCAGTAACGATGTTGTCCTCCGCAATGACCAGATAGGTATCTTCCAGCTGAACGGCGCTCATGGACTGTTTTTCAGCTTCACCTAGGATTATTTCGGGAAGGTCGTCCGATGTGGTCGCGTACGAGAAGTGTCCGCATCCGTCCTGCGCCAGTGCGGCAAGGATCGTAGAAGGGAAGCCCATTCCGACAGTGGATACCGTGATCCCGTCAGCGGCCATCTGCTTTGCGACTGCGCTGTATGTCTTGTCGGCGGGACCGCCGTCCGAGAGAAGCACTGCTATGCGGACTGCGGCGTCGCAGTTGTAAAGCTCCGAATAAGCCATCTGCAGCGGTCTTGTATAGATTGTTTGGTTCATCGTGGCCGAAGCGGAGATGCTCTCGACGAGCTGCTGCCTGAACAGTTCGGTGACAGGGGAGAGCCTGGCATTCAGGACAGCAAACTGGTTGAACGTGACCAGACCGCAGTAATCCTTGGATGACAGGGCTTCGACGACTTTGGTCGCGCCTGCCTTTGCCATGGCGATGTAGTTTCCCGCCATACTCAGAGAGGTATCGAGAAGGATCATGATGGCGACGGAGTCACCTTTGCTCTGTTCGGGAACGGTGAAATCTACGGGAAGTATGGATTCAATAGCGGAGCCGACCATGTTCCCGTACATGAACGTGGATCCGCCGCCGCACAGCAGCAGAGACCGTCCCTGGATTTCGACATAGTCGTGCAGCATGCTGTCGTACCCTTCGGGAAGATCTGCGAGGTCGATGTTCAGCAGAATGATCCCGTCATAGTTGCACAGTTCCACCATGGTCTTCGGGGTCGTGCGGAACGTCTCTACGATAACGGTATATTCATCGGAAAGCACCTGCTTGAGCGGTTCGGCATCAGCAGCGGTATTCGCGATGATCAGTATTGAAGTGGAGTTGGAAGCGTTGACACAGCAGTACCCGATGTCGTTGCGGTAGTTCTCGTTATACTGTTCGCCGGCAGAGACTGTAACGTTGAAAGTGTGCTTTCCGGCTTCCTCTATCGGAATGCGGAACTCATAGGTGTTCTCTCCTTCTTCCACCCAGGTGCGCATCGCCTGTAGTTCATAAGCACTTTTGTTGAGCCTTAAAACGACCGGGGCTTTGCAGTTGCTCATTATCGTGACTGTGATGGGGATCTCTTCTCCGACATGAGCGCCGGCAGGGCACTTCACGGATTCGACCTGGATCTCGTTGCTCTTCGTGGTCGTATCCAGATGGATCGCATCGACTCTGATCCCGCGATTGGACAGGTACTGGACGGCAGCGTCAGAGTTGCCTTCGGTCTCCCTTCCGTCGGAGACGAGAACTATGCGCTTCGCTTTGTTCTGAGGGAACAGCGTCGAAGCATATTCAAGTGCATTCTCCAGATTTGTGCCGCTCTGAATGATGCCTTCGGCCGGCTTGATCTGTCCGTCAGTCTCATCGAAACCGATCGAAGTAGTCTGGTATTCCGCAAAGAGGACAGCGGCAACATCTGTATCATCATCGATTGCGTCATAGATGTTCTGTGCGGTTTCGAGCGCGGTGTCAACGTTCCTCGTAACGCTGTCGGACTGGTCTACCAGGATGACGACAGCCTGCTTGGAAGTGACCGAAGAAAACTGCATACCTGCGATCGCGAGCACAAGCAGGAGAGCCAGCACAGAGTGAAGTGCGGCAGGAACGGTCTTCTTGATCGTCCGTCTCTTTCTGGAGATGCTGAACAGAGGAATGAGGATAAGCGCGATAGACGGAACGAGCAGCAGCAGGCGGAGGGGATACTGGAAGCTTACATCAAAGTTCTTCACGGCATGTCATCCCCCATTCTGCAAGTATAAGGACAAGTGCCGCAGCAGCGATCCACACGGAGAGACGTGTGGCGGCTTTCGGCGCAGTCTCTTTATCCGATCCCCGGAAGCTGTCAACCGACTTGTCGATAGAGAGCCCGTCGAGTTTCTGAACCGAGCTTTCCGATTCGGGGATATGGATGAATATATCTTTGTAAACGGTCTTTTCGTCTGACTTTTCCGTGATGCGGTAGACACCGACATCGGTAGGCGTATAGACTGCCGAGGCCTGGTCCATGCTCAGCTCGATCCGGGTGTTGTCAGGCTTCAAGATGAATACGGTGTCCTCATAAGGAAGGAGGCTGATAGTCAGAGGCTCCCCGACACAGGCGCTGGTCTCTTCAACGATCCATGGGAGGGCGTACTTGAAGAGATTTCTCATCATCACGGTAAGGTCGCTCTGAAGCGGCAGGTTGGAGTCGTGTACATCGAAAGAGAAGACTGCAGTGACAGTGCCGTCTGACGATCTGCGATAAACGGCTACAGTGTCGTTCCCGCACTGATAAAGATCTTCCCACAGAGCGTTGCCCTTAAGGGGATAGTAACGGCTCACATAGGTGGAATCAAGGATCAGGTCCTTGTAAAGCGGGTCGGAGACCGATCCCGACGGCTTGAGTTTTGCCGGCTCTTCCACCAGTCCGTATGCGGTGATCCCTTCAGGAAGTTTGGATACACCGAATATGACGAGAGCAGCGTCCTCCGGATACTCGGAAGGATACAGCCCATCAAAAACGTTCATATAGAATCCTGAGTAGCTGTCGTACAGGAACGTATCTGTTCTGAGGGTGACGTGCGGCACGGATTCCAGTGCGCTTCTGAGGAAGCGCGGGTTCTCGCTTATCAGCCTGACTTTCCAGTGATATTCGTCCTCTACGCACAATGAGTAGCTGTTGTCGTCCTTCAGACCGTCTTCCACGTCCAGAAAGATCCTGGCGTTCTTGTAATGGCCGAACCGGTTTGCGTCCAGAGAGAAACTGACTTCGGCGGGAATATCCGCTTCACATTCGACAAGCTGCACGTCTATGACCTGCCCGTCTATCTCGAGGCCCACGGGAAGTACCGAATCCATTCCCGTGCTTATCACGGAACCAGTGAGATTGACCAGATCGTTCTTTTCCTCGCCTGTCAGAGAAGTTACCGCCGCATTCCAGATATCGTCCCCGACATTGACCACTTCTATGTTGTGTATGTCGGTGCACTCTGCGTCGGTGAAGAGGACGATTTCCGTATCGGGATAGACCGAAGCGGTCTCCTGAGCCAGATCCAGAGCTGCATGGATATCGCAGCCTCCCTTGGAGCACTTAGCATTCTCAAGGACCAGATCCACGTCGCTGGCGGACGATGATTCCTGGATGAGGTAGTAGACCTCGTCCGAGGCATATATGATGCTGAGAGTATGGCCGTTGTTGATCTTTTTTGTGAGATCTCTGATCTCTTCCAGAGCCCTGTCGAACCTGGTCTCTCCCTTGCTGTCGGAAGTGAGCATGCTGGCGGAAGCGTCAAGCACAGCTATGTACTTTATGCTGTTGCCGTTATAGATGACAGGCTTTGCCACGACCAGAGCAGTGCCCAGGACAGCTATGAACTGGAACAGGAAGATGAGGAACTTTTTCAGCCTCTGCATGGGGAGGACCTGCTTCATGAACTTCTCGGCAAGTTTCCATATATAAGTGCTGGACACAGGCTGATCCTCGTGCTTGGACTTCACCAGATGGATGAAGATCAGCACGGGGATTCCCAGGAGCATCCATAGTCCTTTTGGGTTCTCGAAACTCATAATATGATCCCTGCTTCAGTTGATTTCATGAACAGCATGCGCTCTATGGGCTCGTCCGTGCAGACCGTAACGAACGGTATGCCGCGGGCATCGCAGAACTGCTTGATCTCGTTCTGGTGGTATTCAAGCGCCAGTGAGTAAGCCTTGAGGGTGTCTCTTGAGATCTCCATCCTCTTGTTTCGGGGGTCATCGTTCCCTTTCGATTCGCTGTCAAGCAGCCACATCTTTCCCATCAGAAGGGGGTCCATCTCCTCGGGGGAGAGGACCTGAAGAAGGCAGACTTCCCGGTTGCTGTACCTGAGATACTCCGCTCCGCTCTTCCATTCGCTTTCAGTCAGGAAGTCGGATATGATGACTGACATACCGTCGCCGTTTCCGACATCTTCCTCTCTGGTAAGTGCCGCACCGATCTCGGAGTTGCCGTAGAATTCGGTCGCGTTCAGCTTATTCACGGCTTCGTAAAAACGTTCCTTGCCGACCACGGTGGTCGCGACATTGTCGCATATATCATCGTGGATCTCTATAATGCTCACGCGGTCCATCGACTGAACGGCAAGGAAACCGAGAGCGCATGCGAGCTTGAGGGCGGTTTCGCCCTTGTGCGGATCGCCCCAGTCCATGGAAGCGGAACAGTCGACATAGATTCTGTGGTGGAGCTGACGCTCGTCGACGAACAGTTTTATGAAAAGCTTTTCGAAGCGCGCGTAAAGATTCCAGTCGATCCTTCTCAGGTCATCGCCGGGAACATACTCCTGATAATCAGCAAATTCCGCCGAGCTTCCGTGCTTAACGGTCCTGCGGTTTCCGCCGAACAGACCGTTGAGAGATGAGTGAACATTCAGGTCTCTGGTCTCAAGCATGGATATGAAGGCGTCATCTATGATCTTTCGCATGAGAAGCCTCCGCTCAGAAGATCAGCCGAACAGCCTCTTCCTTCTTTTCTTGGGTACTACAACTTCTTTCGGATCATCCGACAGATTGCGGCCGTTGATTTCCTCCAGAAGCATATAGACGAGAGTGTCCGCGTCGACCTTCTCGGTGATCGCCAGGAAGCTGGGCTTTACTCGGTGTCTGAAGATCGGATACGCAAGCGCGTCGATATCATCGAACGAGACGTTGAAGCGTCCGTCCATCAGAGCCCTTACCTTGGCGGCGGTGATCATGTTCTGTGCCGCGCGCGGGCTCGCGCCGAAACGGATGTATTTTTTGGTGAACTCGGGAGCGTCCTCTCTCTCCGGGTGGGATGTCTCAACGAGCTTGACAGTATAATCCAGGATCTCCGTACTGACAGGTATCTCCTTGGCGGTCGCTCTCATCTCAAGGAGTGTCTTGGCGTTAAGGACGGGATTGGCCTGCTCGTCCATCGTCACCTGGGTGAGGTTGACGATCTTGGAGAGCTCTTCCGCGGTCGGGAAACCGACCAGAAGCTTGAACATGAAGCGGTCCATCTGGGCTTCAGGCAGGGGATATGTTCCGTCCTGCTCTATCGGGTTCTGTGTGGCAAGAACGAAGAACGGTTCGTCAAGTACATATGTGCTGCCGCCGGCGGTGACTGTGTGCTCCTGCATGGCCTCCAGAAGTGCGGACTGGGTCTTCGGGGTCGCGCGGTTGATCTCGTCCGCCAGGATGATGCTGGAAAAGATCGGGCCGCGCTGGAACACCAGCCTGTTCTGCCCGTTCTCGTCCTGCTCAATGACATTGGTGCCTGTGACGTCGGCAGGCATCAGGTCCGGTGTGAACTGGATCCTGGAGAACGGAAGGTCGAAGGCACGGCCAAGGGATCTGACCAGCCTCGTCTTCCCGACACCGGGAACGCCTTCCAGCAGGACGTTGCCTCCGGAGACCATCGCTATGACGGTATCCTCAACGACATCCTCCTGTCCTATCATGTCCTTTCCGATCTCAGCCAGCAGCTGACGGCTCTTTTCACCGAAAATCTCAACGTCGTGTGCCTGAACCATTGCTCTTTCTCCTATATACCTGTTATTAAATCACCATGTGAAATGCCGGATCCGGCGGCTGTCAATTGTTCAGCCAGTAGAAATACCTGTCCAGCATCGCGCTGAGCTCCTCCGGGATCGCTCCGGATTTGAGCTGTTCCTTGTACTTTTCGTAGTACTTGGCATAGACTTCTCCGAACGTGACCACTCCGAGCTCCGGGTCGTACATCGGCTCATCCATCCCTGATGAGAAGTCACGTCCGGTACCCCCTCCTACGAAAGCGTCACGTTCGCGGAGGTCCACACCTACATCAACTTCAACGACATCGTCTGTATCGGTATTTGTAACGCCCGCAGCGGGATCGTCCGGCCGTGAATAGCCGAGAAGCGCATCCTGTATCTCCTGAAGAGTCCTGCAGAGATCACTGAACTTCTCCTCTACAGAAGCCTGCAGATCTATTTCAGACATGATGCTCTCAGACAGCTGTTCCAGTTCGCTCCTGAGATCCTCATCCGACTTCTGAGACAGGTCGCCTGACAGGAAGGATCCGAGGTCGGAAAAAGCCGTGCGCAGGCCGTCAGACGGTTCGATTCCGGATTCCGGCAGGGCGGAAGCGAGATCCGATGAAAGAGATACCGCATTCTCCCTGTCACCGATAATGCCGTTAACCGTGTCCTTAAGCGAATTCGACATCATCTCCGGGTCACCGACCATTACGGCGACACCCAGCGATCTGGTCGCATTGTATTTCTGGAAAACGTCTCCAAGTTCATCCCGGGAGACGAATGTGCCTACTGTGTCCTCCATCTCCTGTTTTGCTCTGATCACTGCCGTCGCCCGCTGAAGGTCATTCGCTCCGGCGAGCATGTTCTCCTGAAGGGTATCTACGGAAGCAAGGAGGGAAGTCTCAAGCTGTTCGGGGTACTCTGCCTCTGCGATCTCTGTCCTCAGTCTGTCCGACATTGAGGCGATCTTCTTCTCGAGGGCAAGCCTGGCAGCTATATCGGGATTTATCCTGGCGAAGATGTCGTAAGGGATGAGGAGCATCCCGATCATGAGCAGGAAACACACCGCAGAAGCCAGCAGCCGTTTTCTGCTGATGTTGAACCTGATCCTCTTCGGACTCATCGTCCTCAGATACCAGAGTGCGTTCCGTCTCTGTACATAGGCAACAGGGGAGTCGTTATCCCTGTATTCGAGCATCGTCGATATCCTGTCTTTGAGACCGGTGCCGTCTATCCTCTTCGCAACTCTTTTCTTCCATGGATAAAAAACAAAGATGAACAGAAAAAGGAACACGGTCAGGAAAGAACCTGCAAAACAAAGCAGCAAGAACTTCCTGTCGGGTTCCTGGACCTTAAAATGATATAAAACGGAAGCGCAGAATGTCAGGATCGAGGCGACAGCCAGAGCGCCGGCCGTTGACCGGAGCAGATCTTCTTTCAGCAACCGTTTCTTAAATGGGCGAAACAGTCTTTTTAGTTCCATTAACTGCGGATGGTGATGGGACCGTAGGCAGAAGCTGTTGTCCGGCCGTCACCGAGTCCTCCATGAAAGCATGATGCAATAGCTGAATACAGAGGAACGACTTAGCATACTTTTTTTGCATATCAATACTATTTTACAGATTTGTCGGGCTGTTCACAATAATAATATGTGGAACATATACGAAATGCCCGCCTGAAAAAGAACAGGAGAGTTGATCTGTAAATAACCAGAACTATTTGCCGGTGCCCTGATGTTTCTTTCTTTGAGCGACACAGCCCCGGAAAAGATTCAGGCGTTCCAGATGTTTTTCGTGATCTCCTTAATGGCTCCCTGATAAGGTCCCATACCGCGGAAGACATTGACGAAACCGCACTTTTCCATGACGCGCTCCGATGCGGCGTTTTCTGTAAGGCATATGCCCCAGATATGTGAGAGCCTTTTTTTCTCAGCAGCAACAGGGAGAAACGCCTTTACTGCTTCTGTAGCATAACCGTTCCCCGTGTACTGTTTTGCAACGTGAAATCCGATCTCCCATCCTTCGTCGACGGGGACCAGCTGAACGTAACCGATGTTCTCACCGGTCTTCAGCAGTACGGGATGCACGTACGGACCTTCTTCGGTATCGTAGCATCCCATAAGGAATACCAGCGTTTCCCTGGCTTCCTCCACGGTCTCAAATACTTCGTCCGGAACGAATCTGCGGTTGTCATCGTCAAGGGAGTTCAGGTGGACCGTTTCTGCCATATCCTCAGTGAAATCGGTTATTATGAGTCGCTCAGTCTCCAGATACAATAGTTTGTCCTCCTATACAGTGATCTACGTCCATTATACGCTTTGCGGCAGCTGAACGGATCGCCGGGTTTGCAGAAAGACGGAGGCGGATATATAGTTCTTTATGGGAGGAAAAAGAAATGCAGAGAAACGACAGGAGTTCCAATTTCGAACTGATGCGCATCTTTGCGATGCTGCTGATAATCACATATCATTACGCTTTGTTCAGCAATTTCAGATTCTCCGTGTCAGATATGTCAGTCAACAGACTGTTCTACCAGTCGATGCTGCTGGACGGAAAGACCGGAGTCAATCTCTTCGTGATGCTCTCAGGGTACTTTATGGTTCGCTCGGAAGGAGTCAGGACATCCAAGGTGCTGCAGCTCTGGGGACAGGCTTTTTTCTGGATAATCGGGATATGGCTGGTCTTTCATAAACGGATCAACGGATTCGGGGGGATGATCCAGGACACATTCAGGGGCAAGCTTTTCTTCCTGTCTTCAGGAGTCCAGTGGTTCATCTCTACATATTTGGTCATGTATCTGCTTTCACCGTATCTGAACAGGATGCTCCTTGCCCTGTCACGGACGTCATTCCGCAGGATGCTGGTCCTTACCGGGATATTCTGGTGCCTGATACCAACACTGAGCTGGATCCCAGGGATGGTGGAGACGGAGTTTCAGGGCAGCGATCTGGCATTCTTTCTTTATCTCTACTGTGTCGGAGCATACCTGAGAGTCTATCATGAGGAGCCCGGACGCAGTCCGCGTTTCTGGTTCCTGAGCGCCGCGGGCATCTTCGCCATCTGCATGGCGGTGATAGTCGCAGTAGATCTGTGGAGCATGAAGTCGATGAGTAAGCTGAAGCTCCTGGATTACCTGTTCAACTATCAGAACCATGTACTTATACTGCTCATGTCACTGTTTCTTTTTCTGGGGTTCAAAGAACTTAAGATCAGGAACAACCGGGTAATCAATCTGATCTCGTCGCTCACTTTCGGGATCTATCTGATCCATGACAACTGGCAGATAAGGAGATATCTCTGGAACAACATCATCAAAGGTAATTCGTACCAGTACAGCAACTGGTTCATCCCGGTCTCTGCCGGTGTTGTACTTGCGGTCTTCTGTGTATGCGGACTGCTCGAACTGATCAGAAAACTGACGGCTGAGAAGATCTGGATGAAAGCCGCGGAACCGCTGTCTGAACGCATAGACATCCTGATAGACCGCTTATTACCGTAACAGAATGATTCCATAATCGAGCCGTATGGTGTATATTGAAATCAGGAGGTATGAAAAAATGAGTGATTTTATGAATGTGATCGACAGAAGGAATTCAGTCCGCAGCTACAGCGACAAACCGTTGCCTGATGATGTCTGCAGAACGCTGGTGGAGGCAGGGCTGAAAGCGCCTACCGCCGCGAACAGACAGGAGATCCACTTTACAGTCGTTGGAAAAGACAATCCCGTTCAGGCAGAGATCCAGAACGACCTGAATCCCAATGCGCAGAACTCTTTCTACTACAACGCGCCTGTTACGATCTATCTGTCAGGAGACGAAAGCTTCAAATGGAGTCCGGTCGATGCCGGTATCGCAGTGGAAAACATCCATCTTGCGGCAGAGACTCTCGGCTTGGGCAGCGTTATACTCGGTTGCATGGAAGGTGTCCTCAACGGAGAGAAAAAGGAAGAGTACGCAAAGAAGCTTGCTTTCCCGGAAGGATACAGATATGAGGTGGCAATCGCTGTAGGATATCCCGAAGCGACGAAGGAACCTCACACGTATGATTTCGACAAAAACGTGACTGTCCTCTGAAAAGGTAATATGAATTACCTCGGCTGGTTCCAGGAATCAGAACGAGGTAATTTATATACAGGGCGATATACTGAAAAAATATGACTTGGGAGGCAATCAATGGAGACCAGACCTTATGTACCGTGGGATTTGATAGAAAACTTCATGGTCGATGTATTCAAGAAATACGGCGTACCGGAAGAGGACGCGAAGATATGTACGGATGTTCTTCTGGAGAGTGACAGAAGAGGGATCGAGAGCCACGGCTGCAACCGCTTTAAGCCTATCTATCTGGATCGCATAGAGAACGGCACGCTGCTGCCCGTGACCAAGATCGACATAGTAAAAGAGACCCCTACCACTGTGGTCATGGACGCAAATAACGGAATGGGCATGGTGGCGAGCTACCATATGATGAAGAAACTCATCGAGAAGGCTAAGGAATACGGCATGGCCGGAGGAACGGTGTACAATTCCACCCACTACGGAATAGCCGGATACTGGACCACTATGGCGGAGAAAGAGGGAATGATCGGCATCAGCGGGACCAACGCAAGACCTTCCGTCGCACCGACGTTCGGCGTGGAGCCCATGATGGGGACGAACCCCTTGACTTTTACGATGCCGACGGATGAGGAATTCCCGTTCAACTTCGACTGTGCAACCTCTATCGTGCAGAATGGCAAGATCGAGTTCTATGAGCGCAGCGGCAAACCGACTCCTGCAGGGCTGGTAGTCACCAGGGACGGTGGGACAATGACTGACTCTGGGGAGATCCTTAAAGAGATGAGAGCCGGCAACTGTGCATTGCTTTCCATAGGCGGACTCGGAGAAGAGACAGGCGGGTACAAGGGATACGGGTTCACCACTGTCGTGGAGATCCTCTCTGCCGCGCTGGCCGGCGGTCCATATATGAAGGAACTGAGCGGCAAGAATCCGGATGGTTCAAACAAGATGTACCGTCTGGGACATTTCTTCTTTGTGATCAACCCGGAATTCTTCATGGGTCTAGATACCTTTAAGAAGACTGCAGGAGGGATCCTCAGAGGACTCAGGGAGTCCGAGAAAGCACCCGGTGCGGAGCGCATCTACACGGCAGGTGAAAAAGAATGGCTTGCCTGGCAGGAAAGAAAAGACAAAGGTGTTCCGGTCGGTGATGCTATCCAGAAAGAGTTCATAGGCCTGAGGGACAAACTGGGTCTGGACTATGTATTTCCCTTTGAGCAGTAATACAGTCCTGGCAAACAGATATAGAGAAAATCTCCTGATCATACCAGACCGGTGTGATCAGGAGATTCTTTTTTTATTTTCGATGTCTGTGTGAAAGAACTATGATGGGTTCAGTCCACTCCAAGTACGATCAGCCGGTCTTTTTCGTCCAGCATAAGCTCTTCGCTGACCGGAGGATTGAATACCGGCATATAAGCTCCGTCTTTTTCATCCATCAGACCGAGAAGGACATAGTGTTGTGAGAGCGCGGCGCCGCGGGCTTCCCGAACGGTTATTCTTTCCGGCAGGCTCAGTTCCTCTGCCGTCTTGAGGTAGATCTCGTTTCCTTCATTTGAAAGGAGCTCACGGAAGACCGACTCCATGTTCGGACGGTCTGCGAGCTGTGAAAGGAACATGGACACGATATTGGTCGCTACAATAAAATCGGTGCTGTCACCGGTAGTTACAAGCCGGCTGCTTGACTCTCGTCTGAGCTCCGCAGTGATGTTGAAATGCAGATCTTTTTCCTCACGGATTACCCGCAGAGTGATGATCCTCATGATGATCTCGGTATCGGCCTCATCTTCTTCCAGATCGTAGTCATTCAGCAATACGACATGGGACGCATCCCCGACAAGCCTTGCAAGAGCATCGGGACGGGTAGGAACTCTGTCACGGACGAACTCGACTGAAAAGCCTGTCCGTCCCTCCTGCCTGATCGACTCAGCGTATTCGTTTATCTCGTCTTTGGCATCCGCATCTGCTCCTGCGATGCGTACCGTCTCAACATTCTCGGGAAGCTCACGCAGTACAGTAGTTATCTCATCATTTACGCCCAGGATCAAAACAGGGGCTCCCGGCGATTTCTTTCCGGATTTCAGTTCGAAATGATACGGCTCAGCCTCAGGTTCCAGTATCAGGTCGTCCGGAAACTCCGTAAAGACCAAAAGCTTTTCATCAGGCCCTATCCTGTAACCGGGATCAGGATTGAGGAGAGAACGTCCGCCGGTCAGCGTTCCTATCGGAACTCCTCCGGTAAGTCGGATCACAAGATCGCCGAATGTTATTCCCACCGCTTCGGGGAAACTGACTTCATAAAGGTTGCAGCCGTCGTAATCCAGAAACTCAGTCAGCGTTTCAGACAGACCCGGCTGAGTGCAGGAATGAGCGATGACTTTTGAGAGAAGCCGGTTCGTGAGCAGCTGGGTGATATGATGTTCCTTGGCAAAAGAAGCCGGAAGGAGATATCTGGATCTGGTGACTGCCGAACACACATAGACATTCGGATTGTCGGTGCCCAGGATTGAGGAAACGGCCAGAAGCGCTTTGACGGTGTCAACATTGTTCCCGGGATTAACGATGACGGCCTGAGCGTTCTCTATACAGCATTTTTTCAGGGAGACTGAATCATAAATGTCGATGTTGCGGCAGACAAGGCGGACGTTCTTCGGTATCTCCAGATTGTCGCGGAGTTCATCCTCAAGCTCCGATCTTTCTTTTTCGCAAGCGACAACGATACAGCGCTTATCGTCTGCAGAGGCGTCCACCAGTTGTTGAAGAAGAGCATATGAGCCGTCTGCGTGACCGAGGACTACGATATGATCCTTCTCTATGATAGCTGAGTTTCCGTTCTTCAGATTGTTGATACGCTCTTCGATAGCCGACGAGAATATACCTATAAGGACGCTGGTGACCAAAAGGCCGGAGATCGCAGCAACAGACATAAGTATGACATAGCCAAGACTTCCGTCCTCATATGAGGGCATCCATGCATTGATCACTGTCGATATGGTCTCCCAGAAGACGCTTCCGGCTTCTTCTCTGTCGGCAAACCCGCAGATCAGTATCGCCGTTGCGATCAGAATGACCACAAGGATCGTTGAGATCAGCAGGATCCTTATGAGCCCAAGGCTTCCGTTTGCCATATGGTTGTCGAACCAGTATGTGAAACGGGCTTTGCGGTCTGCTGATCTGTTTTTATTCTTTTTTTCGTTCGTTTTCCTGCCCATGTTGTTCCCTCTTTATGGAATAAGGCGAGAACCCCGTGTTTTAAACACGTTATGAATCGCCTTAGATCAAAGGATAACTGATCCATTGAATATATAGTATACATTCTTAGTGAAACGGTAAAGAAATACACGCTCTCCGAAACAGAGGGTGCAGAGTCCCGCGGCGGTCAAAGCCTCTGCGTCGACAGGATCACGATACGGTATCTGCACTGGAGTAAGCCTAATTCCTGTGAATCGGGAAACTAGTGATTTAATCGACGGTCACCCTCCTGTTCACTGTTGGATCTTTTCACGTATACTATTATAGAGCGGACAAATTTTCCCATACGCCATACCATCTTTTCTTAAGGAACAATCAAGACAAGGAGAAAACCATGCTAAAAGTAAACAGGACAGTCGAAAACGAGAAAGTTGAGATCAGTCTGGAAGGTGAGCTGGATACGGTTACGGCTCCGGAGTTTGAAGCAGAACTGAGGGAAGTCATAAGCGGAGCGACCTCACTTGTTCTCGACTTGGAGAAACTGGAATACATATCGTCTGCCGGTCTCCGTGTCCTGCTGATAGCGCAAAAGGCAATGAATCAGCAGGGGGAGATGAAAGTGGTTCATGTAAACGACAGTATCATGGATATCTTTGAGGTCACCGGTTTTTCCGAGATCCTGACCATAGAATAACTATTCCGGCCTGCCGGGAAGTGGGTAGAAAAAATGAAGAAACTGAGACAGCACATAACATTCAAGAGCATTTCCGGAATTGTCCTGCTGCTGTTGGTATTTTCCGTGATCATCAGCGTGATCGGAAACCACGGGTTTACTGATGCACTTCTGAATCAATACTCTGATAATGCATTTCATACGGCGAGGATCGCGGCAGTCGTGGTCGATGGCGACCGGATCGATGAGTACTGGGAAAGCGGCGGCGAGACAGAGGCATATCGCAGCGTCTGGGAGTCGCTTACACGTTTGTGCAACTCATCCGGGGCCACATTTGTCTATGTGATCGAGCCTGATCGTACGGATTATGCGCACATTCGCTTTCTGTTTTCTACGATCAACCAGAACAGCCATTATTCTCTCTATGATTTCGGTTACCTCCGGGAGACGACAAATGATGAGTACCGTGTGAAATACCGGGCACTTTACGAGGGTGAGTCAGATCAGGAACTGGTGGTCAGGGACAAGGGATATATTGAGACGGATCCGCACATCACCGCGATGATCCCGCTGAAAAACTCCGGCGGTGAAGTAGTGGGGATACTCTGTGTGCAGCAGCAGCTAGACATCCTGCTTCAGGCACGAAATACATACCTGCGCCGCGTGGTGATAGCATTCTTCTCGCTTGCGCTGTTCGTGGTCATCGGACAGAGCCTGTATCTGCACCGGGCGCTGCTGCATCCCCTCAAGCAGATCTCCGAGGAGGCTACGCGGTTCTCGAGGGAAAACGTTATGGCGGACAAAAAACTGCAGGACACGGTGCGCAGCCGGGACGAGATCGGACAGCTGGCTGCTTCGATCGATCACATGGAGGAGCAGATCGATCTCTATATCGATAACATCACGCGCGTCACCGCCGAGAAGGAGCGGATCGGGGCGGAACTGTCACTGGCCACCAGGATACAGACGGCCATGCTCCCGCACGTTTTCCCGCCGTTCCCGGATCGAAAGGAATTCGACATCTACGCCTCAATGAACCCTGCCAAGGAGATCGGCGGAGATTTCTATGATTTCTTCCTGATCGATGATGACCATTTGTGCCTGGTCGTAGCGGATGTGTCCGGCAAAGGCATTCCCGCAGCGCTGTTCATGATGGCTTCAAAGATCATCCTGCAGAGCTGCGCCATGCTGGACAAGTCGCCTGCGGAAATACTGAAGAAGACAAATGAGGCGATATGCTCCAACAATCAGGAGGAGATGTTCGTGACAGTCTGGGTGGGCATCATGGAAGTGTCCACCGGTAAGATAACGGCTGCGAATGCAGGACACGAGTACCCTGTTCTGCAAAAAACTCCCAATGGCAAGTTTGAGCTGATCAAGGACAAACACGGTTTCGTCATTGGCGGAATGCCTGAAACGGAGTACACAGAATACGAGCTGCAGATGGAACCTGGTACAAAGATTTTCCTCTATACGGACGGCGTACCGGAGGCAACGGATGAAGGAAACAATCTGTTCGGCGTGGAGAGGATGCTTAAAGCATTGAACGAAGCGACGGACCAGACGCCGATCGAAGTGCTGCAGACAGTCAGAGCATCCGTAGACAGTTTCGTAAATGATGCAGAGCAGTTCGACGATCTGACCATGCTCTGTGTGGAATACAAAGGGAAAGGGAGTGATTGATCATGTTGATCAGATTAACCGGCCAGATCGACTCTACCAACGCAGCCCAGCTGGAGCAAGAGATCATGGCGAGGCTTGACGGTCAGGAAGACCGGTCAGTCATTTTTGACGCTTCAGAACTCAAATACATATCTTCCGCAGGACTCAGAGTTCTGCTGCGTATCCGGAAATCATATCCTGATGTGCGGGTGACCGATGTAAGATCAGATGTTTATGAGATATTTGAAATGACCGGCTTCACGGAGATGATGCCGATCGAAAAAGCGTACCGCGTGGTCTCCGTCGAAGGCTGTGAAGAGATAGGACGGGGAGCAAACGGAACGATCTATCGGATCGACCAGGACAATGTAGTCAAGGTCTACAACAATGCTGATGCCCTGGCTGACATTCAGCATGAGAGGGAGGTGGCCAAGCTCGCGCTGATCCTCGGCATTCCCACAGCGATCTCTTATGACGTCGTAAAAGTCGGGGACAGTTACGGCTCCGTTTTCGAACTGCTGAATGCCAGATCATTCTCCAAGATCCTGACGACAGAGCCTGACAAGATGGACTGGTGTGTAAAGGAATACATCGAATTGCTGAAGAAGATCCACAGCACGCTGGTTCCGGAAGGAAAGCTTCCCGACATGAAGGAAACGGTCCTTTCCTGGGCGGGATTCATGCAGGACTATCTGCCTGAAGAAGCAGGAAAGAAACTTCTTGCCATGGTGGAGGCAGTGCCTCACGACGACCACATGATCCACGGAGACTACCATACGAAAAACGTGGAGCTCCAGGATGATGAAGTCCTTCTAATCGATATGGATACACTGGCGGTCGGACACCCTGTTTTCGAGCTGGCTTCCATGTTTAACGCGTTTGTAGGGTATTCGGAACTGCATCATGAAGTCATAGAGAGCTTTCAGGGATTTGATTTCGAAACCGGCACCACATTCTGGCGCAAATCGCTCGCAGCGTATCTGGGGACCTCGTGTGAGACCAAGATCCGGGAGGTCGAAGACAAAGCCCGCATTATCGGCTACACGCGTCTGATCCGGCGCTCTATCCGCCGAAACGGATTGGAAACAGAGGAAGGCAGTGCTGAGATCGCTTTCTGGAAAGAACGGCTGATGGAACTGCTGGAGAGAACGGACGTGCTGACTTTCAGCGACCAGGAGATGGAGATAGAAGCTGTCACAGACAATCTTCCGGAAGTCCAGGCTTTTGTGAAGGAACGCCTGGATACAACGAACTGCCCGCCTAAGGCAAAAATGCAGATCGCCCTTGCAGTAGAAGAGATCTTTGTAAACATTGCGAACTATGCCTATGCCCCTGAAAAGGGAAAAGCTGCAGTACGAGTTGAAGTATCGGAAGAACCGGTCACCGTTACGATCACTTTCGTGGATCACGGTGTTCCCTACGATCCTTTGGCGAAGGAGGATCCGGATACGGGCCTGCCGGCTGACGAGCGTGAGATCGGGGGATTGGGCATCTTCCTGACGAAGAAGATCATGGACGATGTGACCTACACATATAAAGACGGCCAGAACATCCTGACATTGAAAAAGAACTTGTAGAAGACGAAGAGAGACGCTGTTTTAAGAGTCGATCTGTTAAAAGACAAAAGGCGGTATCAGACGTGACTTATCCTTCCAAGATCGATCTGCACATACACACGAAAGTCTCCGACGGCACAGATCTGCCGGCCGAGATCATCGCGCACGTTTCCAAGAGCGGTATCGGATTGTTCTCTGTGACGGATCACGATGCAGTCAAGGCTTGCCGGGTGATACTTTCGCTTCTTGCGGAGAGCGATCCGGCTTTCATTACTGGTGTTGAGCTCTCATGCCGTGACGAGCAAGGAAAGTACCATATCCTGGGCTATGGCTATGATCCTGACGCAGAATCGATCCGGAAGCTTGTTGACAAGGGGCATCGTATCCGTATCGGCAAGGTCAGTGCGCGGCTGGATCGTCTTAAAAGCGAGTTCGGGATCTCATTTCCGCAGGATGAACTCGATGCGCTCTTTGCGCTTGACAATCCCGGGAAGCCGCATATCGCGAACATGATGGTAAGCCACGGATTTGCACAAAGCAAAGAGCAGGCGATCCGGGAGTTTATAAATCGTATCCGCCTCAAAAATGAATTCATCAGCCCGGAAGAGGCTATCCGCAGTATCCGGGACAGCGGAGGGATCGCCATACTGGCGCACCCCAGTTATGGGGATGGGGACCAGCTTATACTGGGCGAGGAGATGGACGAGCGGCTCCGGCTGCTTATGGATCTTGGCCTGCAGGGCGTCGAGGCTTTCTATTCCGGCTTTACTCCACGGTTGTGCAGGGAGATGCTGTCTTTCGCGGAGCGATATGCACTGTATGTCACCGCAGGCAGTGATTATCACGGGGAGAACAAGATGGTCATGCTGGGTGATACCGGTCTTGGCGATTCCGGAGAATGGCCTGAGGGATTGCGGAGATTTCTGAAAGACGCAAGGATACATGGACAGCACGAGATATGAGACTAAAGACAGCAGAATCGACATTTATTCAGAATGCTCAGCATCACAGATCGGGTCCAGTTGTTGCAGCAGAAGACTCAATAGAATTTGAGTCCTGATCTTTGCAGATATCCGCATATATGATTTTAGCCTGCGTCTGACGATGCAGGGATTTTTGCAGTCGTCTGTTATGCTCAGGATTTTAGAGAAGGGGGATATGTGTATATGACGGCAGATATCAGCACGCTTGCTGTACTCTTTTCACTGCTGTTCCTCCTGCTGGGCTTGGGGTTCACTGTGGTGATCGATCCGTATATCCGGAAGAGTCATCGGCGCATCATGCTCATCATCGTGGCGCTGAGCCTCAGCCTGATCGGTCAGAATCTGGGCGAAAACGCACTGTTCGTCAGCCATTCAAACATCGCACTGAAAAACATCCTGTCCGCCTACGGTTATTCGGTCCGGCCGGTGATCCTGATACTGTTTCTCCATATCATCTACCCGGACGGGAAAAAGTGGCCCTAGTGGACGCTGGCGGGCATCAACGCACTGCTCTATTTCACCTCTCCCTTTACGAAACTTTGCTTTGAGATCCGGGAATCCGACTTTGTCTTGCTGCGGGGACCACTTGGATTTACCTGCTTTATCATCAGCGGGATACTGCTTGCTGAGCTCCTGGTACGGACGATCCTCCGATATCGGGAGACGCGAAAGCTGGAGCAGCTGATCCCGGTCTCTGTGGCCCTGATCATCGCCGTATCTGTCGCACTGGACCTCAGCATGAGAATAGAACAGCCGGTGGCCTTCCTAACGATCGCCATCATCGTCGGCAGCGTGTTCTATTATATCTGGCTGCACCTGCAGTTTGTCCGCGAGCACGAGCATGACCTAATGGCTGCACAGCGCATCAGGATTATGATTACGCAGATCCA
>JAFZZV010000155.1 GCA_017828855.1 Oscillospiraceae bacterium
TCTATCGCCCCGACCATGCGGAACTTAGCAGCGACTGCGGGGAAGCCCTCCTCTTCCGCGGTCTTTGCGAATCCCTCGTACATGTCGGTCCACTCGAAGTTCTCCCCGTCCGCCGCGGCGCCGAGATTGTCAGCAGTGTTCCCGATGCCGTTCAGCTCCTTGAACCACATCTTGGCGTGCTCCTTCTCATTGTCGGCGGTCTTGAGGAACAGCGCAGCTATCTGCTCGAAGCCCTCAGCCTTTGCCTTTGAAGCGAAATAGGTGTATTTGTTCCTCGCCTGGGACTCGCCCGCAAATGCGGCTTCCAGGTTCTTCTCGGTCTGCGTTCCCGCATACGGATTATTCCTGGGCTCTTCCGGCACTTCAGGCTCCACCTTCACGAACACCGACGCGGGTTGTTTGCAGCGGGGGCATACGAAATCTTCGGTCATTGGTCCTTCATGGACGTAACCGCATACTGAGCATTTCCAGACTTCCATTTCTTTCTCCTTCTTATCTTCTTTCTTTTCGTTGAATTCTATCGTTTCAAGCAGGAACTTCACGTCCTCTTCCGGGAACCCCGGCTCCCCGACGAACTTCTCGGCAAGCCCGCTCAGAAGCTCAAAAGCGTTCCCGCTCTGGGGAAGCATATATCCGGCCTCTCTGAGCAGGTCCTCCCTCATGATCCTGGAAGATCTCTCTATAGCCTTTGCCAGAGGCTGCGGCATTCCCGCCGCCATCTGCTCCTGCACGGCCTTGGATCCGGCGAGCTTTCTCAGGGACGCGATTACCGCGCCTTCCTTCTTCTGCTGTACCGGGAACTTCCTGGGTACCATGCTTATGGCTCTCGCAGGACACGCATCCGCGCACGCCCCGCATCCGATGCACTTCTCTGTGTCGATCACGCTGTTCTCGGTGTCTGTCGCTCCGGTGGGACAGACGAACAGGCACAGGCAGTCTTTCTCACAGAGTTTCACGTTTCTGACCGCATATCTGTCACTCATGTCCTCACCCCCCTATCTTCTCGAACTTGCTGTTCGGCACCTTGCATACAGGGCACACATCAGGCAGGCTGTCGCCGACATAAACGAAGCCGCATACGGTGCATACATATACTCCCGTGCTCTCCGGCAGTTCCTCCCTGCCCTCCCCGAACCTGGTAAGAAGCGACTTGAGCATCATTGTCACCTTGCTGCTCCAGGTGAGGCTGCGCAGCGCCCCGCGGTCACCATATTCGGACGATACCGAATTTGCCTCCGGATAATTTGTGCTGAGATCCTCCTCCACCTTTTCAAGAATCTTTCCGAAAGACGGATCCGCAGCATCTCCTGACCTCGACTTAAGCCACTGCGCGATCCTCCTGAACGCCTCAGCCTGGTCCGGTCTGTACTGTTTCTCGCAGCCCTTTGCGAGACTGGAGCAGATTGCGCTGAGTTCCGCCGCTGAAAGAGGTCTCATCTCTTCCTGCGGAGCTGTCACCGCTGCCGTAGTCTCCTGTTCTTTCTCCTTTCCGCCTTCCGGGCGGAAGTCGGATTTCGCGGCTCCGCACAGAGGACATTTCCAGTCATCCGGGAGCTCGTTCCATGCCGTACCCGCGGAATCATCGTAGACATATCCGCAGATCGGACAAACGTATTTCATGTTGAGATTACCTCCTTTCACCAGACAGCCGTCACCGGCCGGATAGCCCCTTCCGAGACGGGAGATCATCATTCCGTTCGCAAGAGGCAATTAATCATCTTCAAACAAACAGCTGGTTGTCGGTGCTGAATACCGGCATGCCGTTTTCGAACTCAAGTCTCATCACATAGGTGTGACGATTCGGATCGTACAGGGGATCCCCCTCTATCTCGTCATAGTTCCTTGCGTGATACGCCATATACGCGTTTCCTTCCGGATCCCGGAAGAAACTGTTATGTCCGGGTCCCAGGAGTCCTCTCTCCCTGTCCGTCCCGAATACCGGGCTACTCATCTTGTGCCATGCGGAGATGTCCATGAGATCCGCGTCCGCGTCTGCCCAGAGCATCCCCATGCAGTACGCGGGACTGGTGTCGCTCGCGGAATATGTGAGGTAGACCCTACCGCCTTCCCTTATGAAAGCCGGTCCCTCATTGACCCAGAACCCGTGTCTCTCCCAGTCGTACGTAGGTGCCGTCAGAAGCATCTGCGGGGTGCCAAGTGTTAGCGCGTCCTCCATCCTGGCGATATAGAGGTTGCTGATCTTTCTCCCGACACTGACCTTCTCCGCCCAGACACAGTACCTGACTCCGTTGTTGACGAAGGTCGTCATATCCAGCGAGAAATCAGTGAAACTATACTCATCGTCATCGGCTCTCTTCAGATTTCCGCATTCGGTCCAAGGACCTTCCAGGGGATCTTCTCCCTCACAGCGAAGGACCCATGGACGTATGTTCCATATATCGTCCCTCTCTCCGCCTGCGAAATAAACATACCATCTCCCGTCGATATGGTGAAGCTCCGGCGCCCAGATGTGCTTGCTCATTATCCCATTCTCATGGCAGTGCCATATCTCCTTTTCGGAGGCGGTCCTGAGCCCTTCAAGAGATGTCGCTCTCCGAATCACTATGCCGTCATATGCAGGGACCGATGCTGTGAAATAATAGATGCCGTCTTCCTGCAGAATATAGGGGTCCGCTCTCTGCGCGATGAACGGAACATTGTATCTTGTCTGTTTGTAATTTGTCTGATCCATATCCCCACCTGTTTCAGATCTTTCTGCAAAACTCCTGTTTCCTTTGACTGTTGTATCACGCACGTCGGATCATCTGTTTAGGAAAAGCAGGCTGAATGCTATCATAAGCTGCCCGGCATAATAAAAGCTGATGTTGGTGTTTCGGAGGCTCTGTCTGAATTCTCCTCCGAACGTATTGAGTATCAGTACGATGTCGCTGATCAGGAACAGCGCCGCTCCTACCGCAAACATCGCGGTAAAAGGTGATGGTGACTCAATCAGATTCCCAAAAGCCACACAATTGAGCAGCATAATAGCGCCGATATAGACGACACCGAACA
>JAFZZV010000156.1 GCA_017828855.1 Oscillospiraceae bacterium
CAGCTGCATAAGAGAAAGACGGACATCATGTCCGAAAAAGAGGTATCTCAGGCAGTCAATGCAAACAACTGCAAACTCATTGAGCTTGAGACCGATACCGTAAAGGTGTCCGGCGGAGGCGCAGCTGTCAGCGGAAGCACTGTCACGATAAGGAAGCCGGGGACATACAGGATCTCCGGAACGCTGGAGGACGGACAGATACTGGTCGATGTCGACGAAGGAGCGGTGGCTCTTCTGCTTGACGGAGCGTCTGTCTCCTGCAGCAGCGGGCCTGCTCTTCATGTGCTGGACAGCCGGAAGCTGGTGCTGTATCTGACGGAGGGCACCTCCAACTTCCTCACCAGCGGTGAGGAGACGCAGATCACGGCATATTCGTCCGATCTGTACGCTTCAGGAGGAGCGCTGATGTTCGGCGACAGCGCGGTGATAGCGGGCGGAGGGTCTCTCACGGTGCTCGGATACGTCAACAACGGCATCCACTGCAGCAATGACCTTGTCATAAGGGACGGGAATATCAGAGTCGAGGCGGTGAACACCGGGATCAAGGGAAAGGACTCGCTCACGGTTAGCGGCGGCAGAATAAGCGTGCTCAGCGGGGGAGACGGACTGGGAGCCGACGGCACGGATGACGGCACAGGCACGGTGACAGTCATCGCAGGGACACTGGATATCGTCTCTTATGACGACGGTATCCAGGCTGAGAGCCTCATCGATCTTAAAGGTGGGGAGATATCCATCGAGAGCAGGGATGACGGCCTGAACAGCAGCGGGGATATCACAGTGGACGGCGCGTCGATAACTGCCGACTGCCGCGATGACGCAGTTCATGCCGACTGCGGTGTGCTGATCGCATCGGGAAAAATCAATGTGACCTCATCCAACGAAGGGATCGAAGGCCGGAACATAACGGTGGACGGAGGTACCGTCAGCATAGTTTCATTTGACGACGGATTCAATTGTGTATCCGACAGCTCGAAACAGATGTGGGGACCGTATCCCCAGGAGATATCAGATGATCTACCGGTCCTTTTGATCAACGGAGGATCGATATACATAAACGCGCAGGGAGACGGTCTTGACTCCAACGGGAATATCGTGATCGGCGGAGGTACACTGGTGATAGACGGACCGTCTCAGAACTGGAACGGGTCGCTTGATTCCGGAAGGGAAAGGGGCGGCGTGATCACCGTCAACGGAGGAACTCTCCTTGCGGTCGGATCCACCGGGATGGTCGAACTTCCGGACAGCGGAAGCAGTCAGTGCACTGTCTCATACGCTGCAGCGTTTAAGGCCGGCTCCGTGATCAGCATCACTGACATCAGCGGCACTGTACTGGCAGAGCATGTCTGCGCAAGAAGCGGCGGAAATATCATATTCTCGTCCGGTGATCTCGAGCTGAACGGAGCATATGTGCTGCATCTGGACGGCAGCGATTACGATATCGTCATGACCGATACCGTGACAGCCTATGGAAGGACAGGGATGCAGGGAGGACCCGGTCCCGGAGGAAAGAGACCAAGTTGATGGTCTGCTCCGAAGACGGGAGACAGAAAGTAAACCAGATAAACCCGTATAATATCCGGCGATTCCATTTAACGGAAGCGCCGGATTATCTGTATCCGGATCAAGCTGTGTTATGCCGCAGGCATCCGGAAACCAATAATGACACTGCAGAAGATGGTGTGTATAATAACTGTATTATTCGGAGAGTTTCAGCATACGCATCGCGAGGAAAAAGTAAATGAAAAAAGAAAAAAGAAAGGGAACGATAGGGCTTGCCGAGAAACTGGGGTTCATGAGCTTTTCGGCGTCCACAAACATCGTTTTCAATTTCAAGAGCACTTTCTATAAGTATTTCCTGACAAGTGTTCTGCTGATAGACCCGATAGCCGTTTCCAACATGGCGCTCATCGGGACGGTCTGGGACATCGTCAATGACCCGCTCATCGGAGTCTGGGCAAACAACGTGCACTTCAAATCCGGAGAAAAGGTAAGACCATGGCTGCTTTACATGGCCGTGCCTTTCGGAGTCGGGATGGTGCTCCTGTTCTGTGACTTCGGAGTCAGTGAGAAATGGGACATCATCCTCGGACTGATAATGTTCTTCCTGTACGAGATCGCGAACACCTTCCGCGGTATCCCCTATAACGGAATGGGCGGACTTGCCTCCTCGGATGACGAGGACCGCAAAGCGATCAACTCGTTCAGGTCTTTGGGCGCCTGCATCGGCTCAGGCATCGGGGCAGTCGCAGTGCCCATGATCGTCAGGATGTTCGGCGGACTAAAGGGACACAAGGTCATCAACTCCAGCGACTCTGCCGCTGTGTTCAAGGCGGCGGTGTTCATGGGAGTCCTTATCATCATCGGATGCCTTATCCACTACTTCACCACAAAGGAACGCGTAAAGCAGGTCAGCGAGGATGACTCGGACATCGGCTTCGTCGACACCTACAGGATGCTGTTCAAGTGCAAGTCCTGGGTGAGGAACATGTTCTACGTCATGTTCTACGGCGTCAGCACCGCGCTCATGACCTCTGCGATAACCTACTACGCGGCTTATGTCCTGAACGACAGCAGCCTGACGACGCCGATCCTGGCTTCTTATCTGTTAACGTCCATCGTATTCTCGCTCATCACTTCCAAGATCGACAGCCTCCTGGGCAGGAAGAAGACCATGGCGCTCGCCGCTATCCTGATGATACTTGGCAAGATCCCGTTCATCATGGCTCCCAAGAGCCTCCTGTGCATTTATCTCAACGCCATATTGTCCGGCATGGGGATCACGATGACTTTCATCATGTTCAATGTCAACAGGAACAATATCTCCGACATAGTGGAGCTCCAGAACGGAAGAAGACTGGATACCATGGTGTCGACCGGAGACAATCTGGCTGCGAAGATAGCCGAAGCGATGGTGGACAAGCTCTTCCTGGTCGCTCTCGCGTCCGCGGGATTCAATGCCGCTCTCTCGGAACAGGGGATAGTTCAGAATGAGGCGACTCAGAACATGATCTGCGCGCTGCTGGGCTGGATCCCCGGACTGGTAGCCGTAGGCCTGCTTCTCGTTGCACTGACGATAGACACAAAGAAGGAATATGACGAGGCGGTGGCTGCCTCCGCACAGAAGGAGTAAAGAACAATGAATCCCCATGCATATATCTCAGACCCCGAACAGATAAAGACCGTCGAGACCATCAGGCGCGTTGATGATGACGGCTATCTCTACCACATGGACTGTACCTATGACTACTACGATATCCCGCAGCAGTTCATGGCTCTGTTCAATCCCGGCTGTTCCGCCTTCATAACGAAAAATCTGGAAGGGGACGTGCTGTACTGCAGGAACTACGACTACAGTCATTACCTGAACAACAGCAAAAAGAATCCCAGGACCGGCATCAATGTCGTGCTGGAGTGCACTAACCCCAATGCGAAATACCGCTCCCTGTGCGTTTCTGACGCATATTGGTTGGATTACAAGAACGGGTCGCTGTCCAACGGGGCGGCAGATGACGGCAAGACCGACATCTCATCCTTCATCCTTTGCCCGTATATCAGCATGGACGGCATGAATGAGAAAGGGCTTGCGGTATCGATCCTCGCGCTCTCCGTGGAGAGCGAATGGCAGGAGATCCCGTTTGACAGCTACAGGGAGAAGATGGACGAGAATAAGAACAACTTCTTCCTTCAGGAACCGGGTGAGGTACCGAGCCCGTATACCTTCAGAGCCGGGCACGGCTCCGTGGCGGTAAACGAGAAGGACGGAAGGGCGTGGGTCGCAAGCCAGAGGCTGATACAGACCAGAAAAGAAGGCAAACAGACCATGCCTCATACCGTGTTGATGAGGAACATTCTGGACAAGTGCGCCGATACGGAGGAAGCTGTCGCGTTTGCAGGCATGTTCAACATCATGGGGACCATGCCGGGAGCGGATTACCATATCTTTGTTGCGGACAGCAGCGGGGATGCCAGGTTGCTTGAGTGGGTGGGGGATGACATGACTGTAACTAAGATCGATCACGCCACCAACCATTATGTCTCCAAGCCGGATCCCTTCGTGGATAAGTGCGGCAGGGATGAGTGCATCAAAGCGGGGCTGTTCAGGACAGCGAAGGCAGGAATGAGAGAGGATTTCCTCATGAACCTGCTCGGGCTGGTCATCCAGGACCCAACCAACGGTACCGATGTCGGAAAGACTCAGTACACCTGCATCTATAACCTGACCAAAGGTACGATGAAGATCTTCTCGTTCGGCGATCTCTCCAGAAGCTGGGAGTACAGCATCTGAAAAAGCTAATAACAGACATCCCGGAAAGCCTCACGCGGAAGCTTTCCGGGATGTTGTCATAAATGATAGTTATTCGATCACAACGAGTCCGTATCTCTCTGAAAGAGGCTTAAGTTCCTCACTGCTGAGAGGACCGGTGTAGGCGGCTCTGCCCTGGAAGACTCTGAGAGCGGCTTCCAGTATCGTGGGATCGCTGCTGCGGAAACACACAGGGTTTTTGAATCTCCACTGAGCAGCCTCAAGCTCGGAGATATCGGCATCAACCAGATCTATGCCCATGATCTCGTCCTTTCCGAATCCGGCAGCATCGGCGCGCAGATCTTCTCCGCACGGGATGAATCGTTCCGGTGCGGCTCCTTTTTCCAGGAGAAAGACCTCCCTTTCGACCGAGAGGAAGGTTTCATCGTGCCTGTCTTTTTCGGGCAGCTCTGCACTCTTGAGAACTGAAGCAAGAGCTCTGATGTGAGATGC
>JAFZZV010000157.1 GCA_017828855.1 Oscillospiraceae bacterium
CATCGACGAAAACCACTCTGGGCACCCCGTCTGTCTCGCTGCAGAGAAGCATTCCCTCACTCTCGATGCCGCGGAAAGCGTGCGGAGCAAGATTGACCACACAGATCACTTTCCTGCCGGCCATATCTTCCGGGCTGTACTGCTTCGCGATACCGGATACGATGATCCGCTCCCTCTCTCCGTCGAACAGCTTCAGCTTGAGGAGCTTGTCCGCTTTGGGAACCTTCTCGCACTCCAGCACCTCGCAGACCCTGAGCTCGGTCCTGGCGAACTCGTCTATGCTGATGGTATCTTTATGATCCAGCTTGGGTGCTTCCGGCTGGGCATATCTGCTCTGGATCTCCCCGACCTTTTTCTCGATCTCTGCGGGATCGAGCCTCGCGAAGAGTATCTCGGGTTCCGCGGTGACTTTATTCCCTGACGGATAGAGCCCGAAGGTGTCCATCCTATCCAGGCTGCGATGCTCTGCGTTGAGCTGATCCAGGATCCTTACGGATGTTGACGGCATGAAGCTGCTGAGCAGCGAGGCACCGATCACTATCCCCTCCACCAGATTGTACAGCACCGTCTTCAGCCTGTCGCCCTGCTCGGGATCTTTGGCAAGCTTCCACGGCTCTGTCTCGTCTATGTATTTGTTGCAGCGGCGGAATATATCGAATACTGCGGTAATGGCATCCGCTACCCTCAGCACATCCATTTTCTCTTCTGCTTTCCTGACGCAGGAGAGGATAGTGTCCTTGAACTCACTGTCGGGTTCGGCTGCTGCCCCGGCATCCTCGACTACACCGTCAAAATACCTGTTGGTCATAGCTATAGTCCTGTTGACCAGGTTGCCGAGGATGTTTGCAAGATCGGAATTCACCCTTTCCGTGATGAGGTCCCACGTGATGGTGCCGTCATTCTCGAAAGGTGTCTCGTGAAGTACGAAATACCTGATGGCGTCAACTCCGAACAGTTCGACGAGATCGTCGGCGTACATGACGTTTCCGGTGGACTTTGACATCTTCCCGCCGGCCATCAGAAGCCACGGATGTCCGAACACCTGCTTCGGGAGCGGTACATCAAGGCTCATGAGGAATATAGGCCAGTAGATAGTGTGGAATCTCACGATGTCCTTGCCGATCAGATGGAGATCTGCAGGCCAGAACCTGTCGTACAGCTCGCCGTTGTTCCCGTCTGCATCATATCCCAGTCCGGTGATGTAGTTGCTGAGCGCGTCCAGCCACACATAGACCACATGCCCTTCGTCAAAATCCACGGGGATCCCCCACTTGAACGAGCTTCTGGAAACGCACAGATCCTGCAGACCGGGAAGAAGGAAGTTGTTCATCATCTCGTTCTTCCTGGAGACCGGCTGAATGAATTCTGGGTGTTCGTTTATATAGTCGATAAGGCGGTCGGCGTATTTGCTCATACGGAAGAAATATGCCTCTTCCTTTGCCCTTACCACCGGGCGTCCGCATTCCGGGCACTTTCCGTCAACGACCTGTGAGTCGGTCCAGAACGACTCGTCCGGCGTGCAGTACCAGCCTTCGTAATAGCCCTTGTAGATATCCCCCTTCTCATACATCTTGCGGAACATCTTACGGACCTGTTCCTCATGATCTTCGTCCGTGGTCCTGATGAACTTGTCATATGTGGTATCCATAAGATCCCAGATCTCTTTTATCGTCCCGGCCACTTTATCCACGTATTCCTTGGGAGACATTCCTGCTGCGACAGCTTTCTGCTCTATCTTCTCGCCGTGCTCGTCAGTTCCGGTCTGAAATCTGACGTCATATCCCTGTTCCCTGCGGAACCTGGCAATGGCATCGGCAAGCACGATCTCATATGTGTTTCCGATATGCGGTTTCCCGGAAGCATACGCGATCGCAGTAGTAATGTAATAAGGCTTCTTATCCATCTGATGTATTCTCCGTAATGATTATTGGCTTTTTTATTGTATTCTTTCAGTCTCTGTTTGGCAACTGGCGGAGAAGTGTCCCCTCCCCGGTCTTTCTGCGAGAATAAACAGAAAGCGGGCAGCCTTTTAAGGTCTGCCCGCAACTATTTCAGAAGATAATATCAGCTGTTCTTGGAAGCATACCTCACGGAGTAGATATGATACTCGCTTCCCTCTTTAAGGAGTATGTATTCCATCTTCTTGATCACCTGATAGCCGGAATCATCTCCCGGGAGGGCTATCGAGAAGCCTGTCTGATCTGCATATGTGACATACTCGACGGTGAGCGTCTTTGTGCTTCCGCTGGACTCTATCTCGGAGATCCTCGGAACATATGAACCGCTCAGTCCGGTGATGGGGATCACGTAGGATTCTGCTTCCTCATCGTACTCGAAAGTAAGATCTCCGTCAGTGAACGTAGCGTGATCCGGCAGCGTTCCCGAACCGAACAGTTTCTTGAAATATCTGTCGACATCTACTGCCGGTATCAGCAGCTGTCCGTTCTCGTTCCTCTGATACTTCGCCGTATCTTCATTGTATATGACAGACCATATGGATGCCTGCTCCAGCAGCTCCGGTCTTGCCTTATCTACGCTCTCGAAAGGGACAGGATCCAGTGCGACCAGCGGAGCGATCATTCTTGCATACTCAAGTTTCAGTTCATCATCATCCTTGACTGTGCGCAGTTTGCTGACAGCGAAATAAACTATGGAAAACGCTCCTACAAGCGCGAGCATCAGGAAACAGGCGCCGATGAGCTGCCTGAGCCTTCTGCGTCTCTTCCTTGCCCTTTGTGCTTTTGTGTATTTGACTTTTGCCATTTGGAACCTCTCAGTTATTGTTCATCACTGTATCTTCCGGTGCGGACGCTTCGACCGCGGACGGCTCCGGTCCGTTCTGCGCAGAACGCGACGGCAGGTTTACAGTGTAGACAACTTCCGTATCCGACAGCCTGTCATACAGAGGCCGGTGTTCTTTCCCCAGAAGCATCAGATCCCCCACCACGCATATACCGGATATGAATTTTCCGAATGTCTCCCGGAAAAACACAGTCCACCTGTCCGGTTTTCCCAGCGTCTCACTGCTTATTAACTTGATCCTGAGCGCTCTTTTGCCCAGAGTCCTCTGGGATCTCCACTCAGAGAGGATGTAATATGCCTTGTATGATATGAAATAGAGGACCGTTATCAGCTTAACATTGAAGAAGAAAGGCTCCTCCAGCCGGTCCGTGATCAGAAGCCTCGTCAGCAAGGTGACAACGAGCCATATAATAGCGGATATTATAGCGTCGATGAGCGCTGCGGTTATCCTGGGCCAGAAGCCGGCTGTATCACCGACCGGTTCACCGTCAGGATCCTTCCTCTCCTTTTTCTCCTGCGGAGAGTTCGCCTCAAGATACGGGGAGACCGACCCGCTTCTGGGACCTCCGTCCGTCTCCGCGGGTATATCGGACACGGCCCTCACAGCAAAACTGTCGGGAAATACCGGGATCCTGTCTTCTGTGTTTGCCGGGATCTCCCGGATCGTATCACCCGCTGCCGCTTCCACAGATTCTGCTTGGTTCTGAGGCATGAAACCGAGATCGTCCTTGACGGACTCTTCTTCAGGTCTGAATCCTTCAGTCATGATACATAGCCTTTCCGTTGGTCTTTTCGAGCAGTTCTTTCAGTTCTTCTATCTCGCTGGTCCCTCCGAGAAGCCCGATGTTCAGCCTGCGGAGTATGGCGCTGATTATGTCTTCTTCCGCAACTTCGGGATACAGTATTGTATATACTCCGAGCTTGTCTTCAAAATCCGACAGCGCGTCATCATATTCCTTGATCCCATCGATCAGTCCGTTTTCGATAGCCTGTGTCGCAGTGTACGATCTTCCGTCCGCTATCTTTCTCAGTGTCTCCCTGTCATATCCTCTGGATTTCTGAACTATGTCAAGGAATCTCTCATAATGCTCGTCGATAATGCTCTGGTAGATGTCCCTCTGCTCCTGGGTCAGTTCGTTATACATGTTGCCCATCGCTTTGTTTTCCGAGGATCTGATGTAATCCACCTTTACTCCGAGCTTTGCAGCCAACTCAGACACGTCCATCATCTCGATGTAGACCCCGATCGATCCGACGTCTGCTGTCCTCTCGGCATATATCTCGTCCGCCGCACTGGCAATATAGTAGGCGCCGGAACACATCGTGCTGAGACAGGCAGCTACGATCGGTCTTCCGGTGTTCTCCTTGTACTCCATGAGTGCCTGATAGATCTTGTCGCTGTCATATACCGATCCGCCGGGAGAGTCTATCTCAATGAAAAGGCCTTTATTGTGCCTGTCTGCAGCGATCTGATCCAGATAATCGCAGATTGTGAACGATGACAGCGACGTCTCATTTCCCCATATGTCATAGGTAACGTTCCCAATCGTTCCGCTTATCCAGATGACGGATATATATGATCCTATGTAGCTCTCTTTGCTTCCGAAAAAACCGGATTTGCTTACACCGGTGATCCCGATCACAAGGATAAGCAGACATGAGATCAGTATCGTGATAAACTGTTTGGTCTTCATTTTCCAGGTGCCCTTTCTATAAGTCACCGCTAATTATACTATTATTCGCTGTTTTTGCAAAATTCGGAGGATCAGGCAGTATCTCTTTTGATCCTGCCTGAGACAACAACTGCCGGGCTCTTTTGGAGTCCGGCAGCTTTCTTTTTCAATATCTTCCGATCGGCGGCTGCACATATTCCGGAAGCGGGCAGGTATATCTGCCTCCGTTCTTTTTCCGGAGCTCTTCTTTCGCTTTCGCGATCAGTTCCGGGTTCCGGAATGTGTTCACTGCAGCCAGCGCCATTACTTCTGCGGCTTTGAGCATTCCCTTCATTCCTATCGGTGAATTGGCCAGCGCCGTATTCTGCCAGGAATGCCCGACATTTCCGAGACCGGCCGTTGCTATGTGCAGAGTCACAGTAGGAGTCGCGTAACCTACGTCTCCCACATCCGTGGATCCGGATTCGTACCTTGTCTCCTTCGGATCGAATTCTCTCGTCACCGAATCAAGAGGCCTGTCCAGCATAGTCCTTTCTATCTCATCAGGATCAATGTACTCTGCAAGCTGTTCAAGGATACTTTGCTGTGTGCTCTTGGGATATGTGCGGAAAAACTCTCCGGCAAGTTTATAGTCCTCCTCAGTCCATGCAGGGGGTCCTGCCTCGCGCAGCGCATCCGACATGATCGGGGCAAGAGTCTTATTCTGAATGTAATCGGAGAACGCCATCGTGATCTCATAGTTCATCTCGGTACCCGTCATCAACGCGGCGCCTTTCGCTATGTCCACGACCCTGGTGAAAAGCTCCTGCATCTGGTTCACTTTAGGTGCTCTGACCTCATATTTGATGACAGCATGGCTCTGCACCACGTTCGGCGCCGTCCCTCCGGCGTCAGAATAGGCATAGTGCACTCTGGCCTGGTCTATCATATGCTCTCTGAGGTAGTTGCATCCCACGTTCATCAGTTCGACGGCGTCAAGTGCTGATCTTCCGAGATGAGGGGCCCCTCCAGCGTGCGAAGCTATGCCGTCAAAGATGAAGTTCGCTCCCATGATCGCGACGCTGGATTTCCCAGAGACCTCATTTCTGGAGTTCGGATGCCATGTGTAGGCAAAATCAACTTTATCAAAGTATCCGGCTCTCGCGATGAACTGCTTGGATCCGGCTCCTTCCTCGGCAGGACAGCCGAAATAGATCACTGTTCCGTTCATCTCGTTGTTCAGCAGATAGTCCTTCACAGCTACTGCCGCGGCAAAGCATCCTGCACCGAGCAGGTTGTGACCGCAGCCGTGGCCGCAGCCTCCCTGTACTACAGCCTCTCTTACCGGTTTTCCCGCCGCCTGACTGAGGCCGTCCAGTGCGTCATACTCTCCCAGGAATCCCATCACCGGAACTCCTGTCCCGACCTTGTATTCTGCCATAAATGCAGTGGGGATATCTGCGATCCCCGTAGTGATACGGAACCCTTCCTCCTCCAGTGCGTCTTCCAGTTCTTTCGCGGACCTGATCTCTGTGTATGACAGTTCCGCATACTCCCAGATATCCCTGGCTATATTCACGGTCTTTTCAGACAGTCTGTCTACGTAATTCCTTATTTCTTCAAGGGTGCTCATGTCTTCAGTTCCTTTCCGTATCGATCAAAGTACCATACTCAAAAATCTTCTTGTTGCAGGGTCTCTGGGAGAAGCAAACAATACTTCGGGGCTTCCTTCCTCCTTGATCACTCCATCGCTGATGAACAGTATCCGATTAGAAACGCTCCTTGCGAAACCCATCTCGTGTGTCACGATGACACAAGTCATCCCGGAGTTGACCAGATCGTTGATGACATTTAGAACCTCTTTGACCATCTCCGGATCCAGGGCAGACGTTGGCTCATCAAACAGCATCACGTCCGGCTGCATTGCCATTGCCCTGACTATCGAGAGTCTCTGCTTCTGCCCTCCGGATAGTTTTCTGGGATACTCGTTCACCTTGTCCAGGAGATTGACCCTTTCCAGGAGCGCCATCGCTTCTTCCTCTGCCTGTTTCCTGGGGATCTTCTTCTCCAGTATCGGAGCCAGCGTTATGTTCTCCAAAACGGTCATGTTGGGGAAGACATTGAAATTCTGGAACACCATTCCGATCTTCCGTCTGTACTGGGCAATGTTCTTCTTTTTCCCTGTTATCTCTTCTCCCTGGAAATATACTTCCCCGGACGTCGGAGTCTCCAGAAGATTGAGGCATCTCAGGAAGGTGGATTTACCGCCGCCCGACGGTCCGATGATGGAAACTACTTCTCCTCTGTGTATGACAGTCGATATTCCCTTGAGGACCTCGAGCGAACCGAAGTTCTTGGTCAGGTCTACCGTGCGGATCACCTCATCAGTCACTTTCCTGCAGCCTCCTTTCCAGCTTTCTCAACATCCATGACAGCAGCAGGTCGAGAAGGAAGTAGATGATCCCTGCGATCGTCAGAGACTGAAGAGCAAGAAACGTTGCCGACTGTACGGTCTTGTAGCTCGTGATCAGTTCCGGCACAAAAAAGGTAGAGGCAAGTGATGTACCTTTAACGGTCGATATGAATTCGTTTCCCATTGCCGGAAGTATATTCTTGACCGCCTGTGGAAGTATTACTCTCAGAAAGACATTCTTCTCAGAAAGCCCCACGCTTCGCGCTGCCTCCCACTGCCCCGCATCGACCGCTCCTATCCCTGCCCGGATGATCTCAGAGATATACGCTGACGAGTTTATGATCAACGCGCATACGACGGACTGTGTATCGGTCATTCCGAGCATAGGCAGGAATTTTGGGAGACCTATCCAGAAAAAATACAGCTGCAGGAGCACGGGAGTGCCTCTGAGCAGCTCTACATATGCTGTAGCCAGCGCATTAAGGGGTTTGACCCTGACCATCCTCAGCAATGCGACCAGAAGACCGAGAACAGTCCCGAACACGATCGTAACAGCAGATATCCACAGCGTTCCTCCGAGACCTCTCAGGAATACCATATAATACTTCTGCCAGATCTTTCCTATCTTGATAAAAAACATCGGTTTCTTTTCTTTCCGCTGTCACACCGGCAGGTGAACGCCGCCGGTGTGACGCTGTTTGTTTTCTGTATGTCAATCCATAAGCCCCATAGTCTTGGCGAGAGCTTCCGCTTCGTCATGCCATCTCTGGATATCTCCACTGGCGATGACTTCATCTATGCATCGATTTACGACCTCCATCAGTTCGTCCGTGCCTTCCAGGCACGCGGCGATCCTTGTTCCTGTCAGCTCGTCGGATACGTCAAACCTGAAATCAGGTATGTACAG
>JAFZZV010000158.1 GCA_017828855.1 Oscillospiraceae bacterium
GATGCGTCCGGGTAGTTCGCCACACATCACCTGTGCCATCTGGTCCGGCGCATCTATGTCCCAGCAGTGAGCGCAGTCAGTCAGCGTGAAGAAATCCTTGTCCGGAGCAGTGATTTTCCCGAAATACTCCAGCGCCATGGGGTAGGGAGTCTGGTAGTCCATGTCTCCGTTTATGAAATACACCGGGATCTCATATGTGAGCCCGTAATCCTCAACATTGAAATCCGGCATCTCCTGATTAATTATCCTCGGGTATGCTTTGTATCCGAAGAAATTTAAGGCGTCCTTAATGCGGTACTCAGGTGCTCTCATCATGGGGATGATCTCGTACCTGAGGCCACTGATCACTCCGCGCGCCTTAACACTGGAGTATCCCTCGTCGATTATGATCCAGTTCATGGCCAGTTCCTTGTCCGGATCCTGGACCGGTTCCTTCCAGTATTCTCCGATCCTGTCTAGGCGGGCTAGTTTTCCGCTGTCACCTTCCTCCTCGAACTTCCTGCGGAAGAAACCGGCCAGGTATTCAGCCTGACCTCTGCCGCTCACCAGAGTGCCGGTGGAAATGAACGCGAGATACTTCTCAGGATGCTCAAGAGCAAGCCGCGTTCCGAGCAGTGTTCCCCAAGAATGGCCCAGTATGATTATCCTGTCCTTGTGAAAGCGCTCCCTCAGGTAATCTGTAAGTTCCAGAGCATCATTGAGCATGAGGTCTACGGTGAGCTCCACGGGACTGGTCTTTCCGGATACCGAGCCGGTCCTTCCGCTGCAGCGCTGGTCCCAGTTGACAACCGTAAAGTGTTTTTCCCAGGGTCTCTGGTACGTGTGGCTCATGCCCGTCAGCGTGGATCCGGGGCCTCCGTGTAAAACAAGCAGCACGGGATTCTCGTAGAATACCCCGCGTATGCTTATAAACTGCTCGACTCCGCCCAGTTCCACGGTGAGTGAGTCGTAAAGGTCGAACATTTCCCCGGGTATGTGTTCCGGGACCTTTATCCCGGTGATCTTTTCTCCGAGAACGTTTGCCTGTCCCTCCGGGTACACCGAGAAATAGGATATACCCTGCCTGAGCATCTCTCTGTTGTACTTCTTGCCCCACCGGGTGGAAGGTATGCCGATCGCGAACACGTAAAGAGGTCCCCAGATCAGGGACTGTATCGAGTGGCCGTACTCGTGCGTCAGGTAAGCATACTTCTCTCCGTGTTCCATCAGCGGGTCGCCGATGAAGATGAACATACCGAGACTGATGCCTCCGGGCTGGTCCCACCTGGTGACGTATGCCCCATGGAACCAGAAGTGCTCTTTCCCCGGGCCTTCCCGGATAAGGATCAGCAGGCCCAACAGCGACTGGATGATTCCCCAGGTAAGCTGGAGGATCACATAGACTGCAGCCATGACAGTATCACTCCTTTCCGATGCTGCGTTTGTCAGTTGACGTCCTCACAACCACCTTCACGGCCCGTGACTGTAAAGCTGCGGGGACCCCGGTTTTTCCCGCTGCAACCGCAACTGGTCTGTCGATTACTCTGCATACTATTTACCGTTTTGCAGTTTCAGCTCCTAACTCCGGCAGTGACAGCTTATCACAGCCCAAGTTTTCTTAGATCTTCTTTGTTCTGTTCAACTTTTTCCGGAGTCAGTGTGTTAATAAAAAGCATACACATAGCTGCCGCTACAAAGAACACGGCAGGCACAAGCGATATATGCAGTTTGATCCCCATGCGGGCAAGAGGAGCTTGGATTCCGGAAAGAGCCGGATCATACCCTGTCGCCTTATGGCACAGCCAGAATACTACAGCCTGGCTTGTGTATGAGAGACGCATGAAGAATGCGCGGATACCCATTAGGACACCGTCTTCCCGGCGCTTCTCTGAGACCACGACGGAGTCGACGACATCAGCCATTGCCGGAGTCATAAAAGTCCAGAAGCCGCCGAAGCCCAGCCCCCACACAAACATGCCGATCGCAAAAGTGATCTGTGAATCTGCAAAGAACAGGGCACACGCTGCAGCAGCCATGGCAAAACTTGTGATCACCAGCAGTTTCTGGTTGTTGTTGCGGATGCGTTTTGCAACGATGCGCCAAACCAGTATGGATACGAGTGCGCCGACCAGCATGCACGCGAAGATGGGCGTTGTGGCAGAGCTTTTCATACCAAGCACTCCGCTGACAACGTAGTTCACGGATCCTGTCATGCACACACATGCGCTCTGATAGAAGAACAGCATGAGGAGCAGGGCCAGGAATTCCTTATGCTTTACGGATCTGACAAGAGCCTTGAAGAAGCCTATCTCATCCTGCTGCTCGACTTTTTCACTGGCACTTCTCATCTCGGGAGTCTCGCTTACCCCTCTTCTGATCAGAACGGCACCAACGATACCTATAATACCGATTATCACCGCACTGAACGCAAAGCTCTCAGGCTTGCCGTAGGAGTAGAAAAGCGGGGGCAGGACAGCACCTGAAACTATTCCGAAAACACCGATCGAAGTAGCGATAACTGCAGCTTTTGATCTTTCTTCTGTCGATCGGAACTTGTTGGGGAAGACGCCCTGGTAATTCACTTCCCACAGTGAATAGCATCCGTCATACAGACAGACAAAAACCACCATCCACAAAAACAGTCTTATGGGATCTGTCCTGACCCAGTCAGGGACAGCAAAGATCCCTGCGTATGAAAGCGAGCAGAGCAGCAGTCCGGAGATGATCCATGGGGTATGGCGTCCAAACCTTCTGGTAAACCTGCTTGTCTTTCCGGTGACGTAACCTATCAGCGGGTCATTCACAGCGTTCCAGATTGAATAGATCACCGTAGCTATCGTCACATATAGTGCGTCCAGATGCATTTCGGATTCATAAAAGTAGAAAACCATGATCTCGTATGCACCTGTAAGGAACTCAGCCAGGAACTTCCCTGTACCGTATGAGGCTTTTGTAAGAAAAGATGTGTTACTCTCAGCCATATTGCACCTCGTTCACTTTTTTTCAGAATTCTACATTCGCAGATCTCTCAGTGTCAACATTAATCATCGGCATCATGACTGCTGATGGATCCTGTTCGCAGAAAACAAACATCTCCGATAAACATAGAGGCTATGACTCCCAAAGTCATAGCCTCTGTTGTCATTTGTTTATTTTCCTGACTTCAATTATTCCCCGTCGTCGAATTTCTTCCTGGTGAGTTCGTATACCCAGGATGTGAATTCCGGACCGGGATCGTTGTAGAAGGACAGGCACTGCGGCTTATCCTTGTTTGCGAACTCTTCCACGAACTTCTCGGTCCACTCTCTCTGGGTCTCCTTGTCCGCGTCAGCCGGGAAGCCGTTCGCAGGAATGTTCATGATAAGTTTGTCGCCGTACTGCTCATACAGCATATGATAGTCGTTGATAGCCATTCCGTCCCAGGCGTCGAATCCTGCTTCTATCATGCACGGCACGAGCTTCTCCACCTTTCCGCAGGAGTGCAGGTTGGTGGGATAACCCAGACTGTGAGCGTGATCTGTGACCTTCCTCATATAAGGCACGATCAGTTCCCTTACGACCTTCGCATTGAAGAAAGGTCCGTCCTGGGCGCCCCAGTCGTCATGCAGCGTGATGCCGTCCACGAGATCGCCGTAGTATTCATGGACGTGATCGATGATGTCGATCCACAGGTCTGCTAGAGCGTCATACAGATCCTTGACATCCTGCCAGACCTTGCGGTTCATCATCGTATAGGCTGCGGGACCAAAGTCCATAAATGAGATGAGTCTCTCGAAGTATCCGGTCAGGATCGTGAAGAAAACGAACTTGTTGTTGTTCTTTATCTCCTCCCTGTGCTTTTCAACTTCTCCCTTCCAGTCCCAGCTGTCCACATCGGGGAATTTGATCACCTCTCTCCACTGCGTGATGTCCAGCAGCGTCGGGTTGCCCGGACGCACGATGGAACCTCCGGCGCGGGGAACGAATTCCCAGTAGATCCCGAACATGTCGTTGCCGCCCTTAGCTCTGGCGGGGTTATCCGGGATAACTTCGTTGGGAACGCCGCCCTTGTCAAATCCATGGGGCATCCACACCGCGTCGTGGTTGAGAGCTCTGCGGAAGTTCTCTTTGGGGGTGATCGGCGAGTCGAACTCGACCATTTTCCGTCCGCCTCGCGCATCGATTATTTTAGCGTTTTCTACCTCTTTCGGATCGAATTTCATTTCCATACTCCTTTTCCTGAACCCATTTAAAACAGATTTAGGGATTTGTGCTACTTATATGATATATGTATCCGTAAATTTTGTGAACTACAGCAACAGATTTTTTGTTTATCGAAGGAAAATAATACAGTTCAGATCGATTCACAGTTTGTTACAGCTCTGAATACTGTTTATGTTCCGATTCTGTTACATGATTACGAGTCCGTTGGGCACTGCCCGTTCGACTTCGAGAAAGCTTTCCGCATCTCTGTCTGACACCATGAGAGATCTTCTGCCATCCATCAGGATCTGCGCAGATCCTCCTCCGTCAAGGTGGATGCCGTTGTACATGCCCAGCTGACAGCAGATATCCGCAGCTTCCGCGAGAGAAGCGCCGCAACTGTCTGTACCCGGTCTGTACCCGAACTTGCCTGCTCCTTCGAACCAGAGCAGCATGGGTATTCCCTCCCTGTCTGCTCCAAGCACGATCCTCGGAGCTCTGGCTTTCTTGTAATCAAGCGGATAAAAGGTGGGAGGAAAACTGGGTTTGAACGGTCTCAGATAGTTGAAGAACGGTGAGATGAATCGGTCTGTCCTGATCCCGTCCGTCACAGTGCTGTTCCCGACCTGAATGGCAAACTCCGTGTCACGCATTCCGCTGTAAGTTACCGTCTGCCCTTCCGTATCCGATACCGGTGTGTCCGTGCGCAGCACGAACCCGGACGCAGGTATCTGTGTTCTTCCTCCTTTTTTCGCAGCAGTCACTTTATTCCCGCAAATGACAGTATCGTATCCTCCCGCAGGAGTCCTTCGTGCAGCAGGCCGCTGGAAGATACGGCAGTTCTCACCGTGCCGGAACGACTTGCCTCCGATGTGTACTGTGAGCTGCGTCAGATCCCCTCCGGTGACCTCTGTCTCTCCGCTCTTTGAGACACGCAATACCTGCCGTCCGAACATCGGCGGATTGATTATCGTTCCGTCCTTTACGCATAGTCCGAACGCCGTGCCGATACTGTCATACCTGCTCGCGCAGTCAAATCCATCCATTATGAAGAAACTGGAATTGACCTTGAGCCGGGCATCCGTCCTGCTTCGGCTGAGGAATCCGAACCTGTCTGAGACCGGCAGTATTCTGACAGAATTCCATTTCCCCCTGACTGCTCTCAGGCAGCCGTTTTCTTTAAGATATCCGAACAGCTCTTCGGATTCAGGATCCGAGAAAGCCGCTTTTCCGTTTTTGAAGTGAACAGAGCGCTCCATCATTATGGCAGCGCTTATGAGCGGATCATAAACGTCACCGTATTCCGGGTCTCCTGTGACCGTCTTTACCCGATATCCTTCCGGCAGCCTGAAAAGGACAAGATTTCCGAACGCGAACGCATATTTTTTTATAATATAGTTCTCATAAAGATCTGCCAGGCGGTCGAAGCTTTCCGGATCGAATTCTGGAGTCAGAAAGTCCATTTCTCTGAAGGACCCGAAACGAACGATCTGCACCTTCTGCAGGTCACCGTTCTCATATCTGAATTCCCTGATCTCCTGACTGATCATCTTCCGGCCTTTCCGAACCTATTCTCCAGCTGCGATTCAGCTTCCTCACGGCTTATCTCACCGCTGTTGAACCTTGCCATGATCTCCACATCCTGATCCCTGAGCTTATAAAAGAATACCAGCAGCACCAGCGCTGCAGCATATCCGATGGCAGGCAAAAGGTTAAAGACTGTCCATATGCCGTCAGCTACCCTGCCGCTCTGCACTGCAGTCTCCCCAATAGAAGAATCATAGCCGAAAAGACCCAGCGCGAAGAGCGCAACAGACCCTATGACAGCGTTCTTGAGCTTCGCGGTGAAGGTCTGCAGGCTGAATGATATGCCTGATGCCCTGACTCCGGTCTTATAAGTCCCGTACTCCACGCTGTCGGCGATCAGCATGTAGCTGATCACCATGAAGAATGAGTATCCGATTCCCCTGATGACTGTCGGGATAAAGAACATCACTATGCTGCCATATCCCGACAGATAGCATCCGATGCTGCCGATGAGGGCCGTTATCATCCCGAATATCAGCAGAGAGCGCTTGTCGAACTTCCTTGAAAGTTTAGGTATAAGCAGACTGGTGAAGATCATCGGCAGGCTGGTCACTGCGGTGACCAGCGTAGCCAGAGACTCGTCCCCAAGGCAGTTTCTGGCCATCAGAAGACTTAGTGTCGTTTCTATCGAGCAGACTCCCACAATGAAGATAAGCAGCAGGCTGATGGTGAGGTACCGGTTCTTACCTATATATCCGAACATCTGCCTAAGACCGTATTCTTCCCAGCTCTGCTCTCTTACCGTCCTTTCCTTCCCGAGGAAAAGGATAGGCAGCATGAACAGGGTGCTGACCAGACATATTGCCACAGCGCTGACAAACCAGCCCAGTTTCGGTCTGATCACCGGGATCAGCAAAGTCCCGACGAGTCCTCCCATGATCCCTCCGAAGCGGTTGGATGAGATGAGTCCGGTCCTTTCCTTTATATTAGTCGTCATGACAGTAGGCAGCGCGTACATTGGCGCGTCCAGCATGGTGTACGCGCAGTCAAAAATGATGTATGCGATGAGGAACCATGCGATCTTGACCCACTGATTCCCGATACCGCCGTTTATCGCAAACATGAATACTGTTGACGCTCCGATAAGCGATGTCCCCAGCCGGATCCACGGGATAAACTTCCTGCCATCCCTGAACTCGGTTTTATCAACGATATATCCGAACAGCGTGTCATTGACCGCATCCCAGATCTTGGGCCCCAGCAGTACCGCTGAAGCAAATTTGGCATCCAGCCCTATATCCAGCAGGAATGTGGACACCAGTCCTGCGAAGGACCAGAGCAGGTTTTGCCCGAAGAAAAAGATACCGTAGGAGAGTCTCTCTCCCCGTGAAGTCTGAAGTTCCCTTTCCGACATGATGTTTACCTCTGCAGTGTTACTTTGTCTGTGAGAGCTAACGGATAAACTAATAATACCGCAAAACAGCAATGTTCGGGCTGTCTGTCTTTTCCATGGGTGATCGGAAGCTCTTTGACAGAGCTGCATTGTCAAAAGCTGAGGTTCGCCGGTTTCTCCTTATGCACTGACTTTCCTAAATGTAAGTATCGTTTTAGACTGAACTTGGACTGATATCTCCGTTTGTTGTAGAATGACCGCAGCAGTCTGCTTTGACCGACGACCATAGGAGGACAAAATGCGCGC